>JAVHYG010000108.1:0-4908 GCA_031119195.1 Rickettsiella sp.
GTGATTGATAAAGCGAAATATAAACGTCTGTTACATTATTATCTGTATTTTCGATAAGCGAAGCCTTAATTTCTTCTGCCTTGAGTTTATCTAAACCTATTTCTATTTCAAATTTATCGCGTAACTCTTCTAATTTTTTTTTAATACCTTTCAAAAATAGATTAGCTTGCCAGGGGCCTTCCTTGATTCCTGAATCCAATATTTCTTTTATCTCTAAAGCAACCTTAATTTCATATTGTGATAACATCATAATTTAAAAAATTATTATTATTCAGAAAGAAGGCCTTATTCCACAATTTTGGTCTAACTCTACTTCACCTAAACGACGAGTCATATCAAGAAGAAGATTGGCCGCTTCCCCAAAAACCGGCTTTTCAGTTTTATCTCTCACGCCTAAAAGTGTCGCTGTTAAAGGCTGAAGTCCTCTAAGAAGAGATTCTGTCGCATTACTTAAGGTGGCTGCCATATTATTAATCCTTCTTTTTATTATTAGTGGACCAAAAATTTTCTAACGTTATGAATGAGAAATTTATAAACGTGTCCGCTTATCATATTGTATAAATCCTTGTATTCTCGATGCATATTCACGAGTCATCCCTATTACTTTTATTAATTCTCCCATTTCATTCGGCGAAGTTAAACAATAAATCTGCCGATTTATATCTACCGATGATATAGGATTATAACATTCTTCCATACGATGTAACAAACCATTGTTAATTAAAAAAGCCGCTTGTGAAGTAAAGCCAGCTATCTTCAATCCAGAAGCTACAGCACATTGAGCAAGTAAACTAAAATCAACCGATGCGGTCATATCTTGCAATCCAATTAGGATGAAAGGGTTGGTATGACCTCGATGCTGATAGTAACACATCAACGTTCCTTGGCAGCGCTCAGGATGATAGTATTCACGTGCAGAAAAACCATAATCCACAATTAATATTAAACCTTGTCTTAGTGCAGCACTTAACTTATTTACCCAAATTGGTAAACCTAAACAAACTTCGGATTCATAGTGGCTTGTTTTATTAAAAAAATTTAATTTTAATCGATCTAACTTCTCAAGTTCATAGGGCGCAGCTTGTTGCAAATACCATAAAAAATTACCTTTATTATGCGTCACACGCATTTCATGTATATCACTATTTGCCCATAAAAATTTATGTACTGGTAGTGCATCCACCACTTCATTCGCAATCACAATCCCTTTTATGGGAATTTCAGGCCAATCTGCTAACCATTCAATCAAAGAAAATAAATGAGGAATTTGTGCCATTAACATTTCCTGTTGGCGTTGTTTTAGATTGGGGCTAATTTCAAGTATTTTATAAGAAGTAGGCAATGCCCTTTTTTTTTCTAGAAATAATAATAAATCATGCGCCATTTTGCCTGTCCCAGCGCCTATCTCTAAAATATCGCCGCCACCCAATTCTGAAAAAACTTGCTGGCATTGACTTCCCATACACTGTGCAAACAAAGGTGAAATTTCCGGTGAAGTTACAAAGTCTCCTTTTTCACCTAATTTAGTTAAACCCGCTGTATAATAACCCAACTGGGGCTCATATAAGGCTAATGCCATAAATCGCGCAAAATCGATCGAATTTGTTTCATCCTGCTGCATCTCACTGACAATACGCTGGATCAATGCTTCGCTTTGTACTTGCAGTGCAAAATCAGGACAAGGTAAATCGCCAGAACATAATTTCATCATTATAATCGTTATAGATAAAGGTAATGCAACATGTCCAATTCTAAAACAAATTTCAAGGTAGTTCTAATAACCGGCGCTGGGAAACGTGTCGGTGCAAGCATTGCAGAGCATTGTCATAAACAAGGCATGCGAATTGCAATTCACTACCGAACTTCAGCCACAGAAGCTGAAGCACTTTGCCAAAAATTTAATCATGAAAAAAACGATACTGCTATCGCTATTCAATCCGACCTTTTAACTATCAAAAATCATGAAATTTTAGTCGACAAGGTTATTAAAAAATGGGGGCAACTCGATGTCTTAATCAATAATGCATCAAGTTTTTATCCCACTCCGATAGAGCATATGACTGAAAAAAACTGGGAAGATTTAGTGGGTAGCAATTTAAAAGCCCCTCTTTTCTTATCCCAAACAGCTATGCCTTATTTAAAAAAGCAAAGTGGTTCTATCATTAATATGGTCGATATCCAAGCACAACGGCCTATGAAAAAATACTCCATTTATTGTATCGCTAAAGCCGGCCTAGGAATGCTCACCAAAAGTTTAGCAAAAGAATTAGGTCCTGCCATTAGAGTCAATGGTATTGCGCCAGGTATTGCTCTTTGGCCAGACAATACAGCTGATTTTAACCCTACTTTACGTGAAAAGATCATTGCTCGCACAGCTTTAAAACGAGCAGGAACACCCAAGGACATCGCCGATACGGTCGTTTTTCTAATCAATGCTAATTATATTACGGGTCAAATTATTGCTGTGGATGGTGGATTATCTTTAGATTATTAAAGTGTGTTGGCCATTGCACGATGATGGCTAAAAAAAGGTAGAGTTCCGTTGGTGTCCTATCCCACTCGAACATGGCAGTAAAAATGGCGACATGTGTAGCATTTTAGTCTTCCTATTACTGTAGGCATGCACACAATACTAGAAGTCAATCTCCAACCTTCTAGGATATAAGTTCAAGTACAAGCCAACGGAACTTTCAAATTCAAGTGTAGCTCTAACCACCTATAATGCAAGTTATTAATTTATCTGCTCGTTTGTGAACAGGGTATTTCCTCAGCTACTTTAGTAGAAGGCGTTGGAGTAGATATTTTTCTAAAAAATCCAGCACAACATTATTAGCCACATGTTGTTCATTTTCATCCTCCATCACTACAACCTCATCAATTATGCGCTTAAGTTCTATTTCATAATGGGGTCTCAAAACCTTGTTAAACGATATGACATCCCAAGGAAAACTTTCTCCAGATTCTGTTACTTCTCTTGCATCATGTATTATCCTAAAATTTATTGTCATCTCATTTTCTAAAGATAAATTTTCAGCTTCCAGACTGACATGAATTATGCTCAATTGACTCAATTGATCAGCGTTACCGAAGTCTAAAATAGATTTAATAGAATTATAAACAAATAAACCGCAAGAAAAATTATCCGTTTGACGACTATAATCTTTAGATACTGTTTTAAAATCAAGCATTTTTAAACAGCTCGGATAAAAACAATAGATTTCTCTCATTGAGAATTATGTAGAGTAGTTTCTTTTTTAGATCTTAATTTCAACCAACACACTATGCTGTTTTTTTCTTCCTAATTGCGAACAACCTTAACCAAAGGTATAAGTAATTTAGCATTTTGTCCTGGATTATTTTCTAAATATCTTTAATAACATCATTTATAAAAGCTAGCTCCTTATTTTATCACCCTCTATCGTAGAGGAAAGTCTTGTCTTTATTACATAACAGGACTAAAATAGTACTATTTAAGCATGATTTATACTCTGGGATAGTATTAATAAGTATGCTGCGACTCAGCAAATTAACAGATTACGCTATGGTAATTATGGCTTTTTTAGCCAGTAATCCTGGCCAAAAAGCCAGCAATGCGAAACATATTGCCGAAAAAACTGGTATTTCCTTACCTACCATAAGTAAGCTATTAAAATGCTTGGCCCAACACAAGCTACTTCTGGCGCATCGTGGCATGAAAGGGGGTTATCAGTTGGCATTACCGGCCACCGAGATTGCACTAACGAAAATTATCCAAGCACTCGAAGGTCAAATCGCCTTGACCGAGTGTAGCCACCATAATCGTCAATGTTCGGTAGAAAAACATTGTGTGATTCGCGACAATTGGCGTACGATTAGCGCCTTTATTCAGGATACATTAAGTCGTATTAGTGTGGCCGATTTGATACAACCTCAAAAACTAGAATCGCTGCTAAACAGCCGTTAGCTGTACAAGAGAAACCTCATGACTAATAATGCCGCTTTAAATAAACTACTCCAACAAGACTATCCGCATGGATTTGTCAGTGATATTGCAGCCGATACGCTGCCCCATGGGCTCAATGAATCCGTCATCCGCACTATCTCCACCAAAAAACAAGAACCTGAATTTCTTTTAGAATGGCGTTTGCAAGCCTATCGCCACTGGTTAACATTATCTGAGCCGCATTGGGCAGACTATATGGTTTACCCGGCTATCGACTACCAAGCTATTAGCTATTATTCAGCACCTAAATTAAAAAAACAGCTCAAAAGCCTGGATGAAGTCGACCCCGAATTATTACGTACCTACAATAAATTAGGTATTCCGCTTAAAGAACAGGAATTACTCGCCGGAGTCGCAGTCGATGCCGTATTCGACAGTATTTCCGTAGCTACCACGTTTAAAGAAAAACTCCGTGATATGGGTATCTTATTTTGTTCCTTTTCAGAAGCCGTACAAGAATATCCCGAACTTATCAAAAAATACTTAGGATCAGTCGTCCCGCCTAGCGACAACTTTTTTGCCTGTTTGAATGCAGCGGTATTTACCGATGGTTCATTTTGCTACATCCCCAAAGGGGTACGTTGCCCTATGGAATTATCCACTTATTTTCGAATTAATGCGGCTAATACCGGTCAATTTGAAAGAACACTCATCATTGCTGACGAAGGCAGTACCGTTAGTTACTTAGAAGGCTGTACCGCACCACAACGCGACGAAAATCAATTACATGCGGCTGTTGTCGAATTGATCGCATTGGACAATGCACAAATTAAATATTCAACGGTGCAAAATTGGTATCCGGGTGATAAAGAAGGTAAAGGGGGTATTTACAATTTCGTCACAAAACGAGGTCATTGTCGGGGTATTAATGCAAAGATTTCCTGGACACAAGTAGAAACAGGTTCAGCTATTACTTGGAAATATCC
>JAVHYG010000108.1:4918-5702 GCA_031119195.1 Rickettsiella sp.
GAAATATCCTAGTGTAATTTTACAAGGTGACCATTCTATCGGTGAGTTTTATTCCGTTGCATTAACAAATCATAAACAACAGGCCGACACCGGCACAAAGATGATCCACATTGGAAAAAATACTAAAAGCACGATTTTATCGAAAGGCATTAGTGCGGGGAAAGGACAAAATAGCTATCGCGGTCTTGTTAAAATTGCACCCACCGCAGAAAACGCACGTAATTATACGCAATGTGATTCCTTATTAATTGGCAAACACTGCACCGCCCATACTTTTCCTTCAATTGAAGTTAAAAATCAAACGGCACAAGTTGAACATGAAGCCTCCGCTTCAAAAATTAGCGATGATCAGCTTTTTTACTGTCAACAACGCGGGCTAGAAAAAGAAGATGCACTTTCGCTGATCGTTAATGGTTTTTGTAAAGCCGTCTTCAAAGAACTACCCATGGAATTTGCCGTCGAGGCACAAAAACTATTAGGTATTAGCCTTGAGGGTAGTATCGGTTAAATCTCACTTACACCAAAGAAAAACATGTTAACAATCAAAAACTGCCATGCAGGCATAGACAATAAAACTATTTTAAGGGGTATCGATCTTCAAATCAAACCCGGCGAAATACACGCGATTATGGGACCTAACGGTTCTGGCAAAAGTACCCTTGCAAATCTACTTGCTGGGCGTGCTAACTATACCCTGACGCAAGGCAGTATTAACTATCTAGGAAACAATCTCTCTCTCTTATTACCCGAACAACGCGCTCACGCAGGGATATTCTTAGCATTT
>JAVHYG010000109.1 GCA_031119195.1 Rickettsiella sp.
ACCTACTACCGCCTCAAATTCACGACGATTCGGCGTTAGCACCGTAGCTCCTCGATAACAATTAAAATTATTACATTTAGGATCCACAAAAACTGGCTTACCCGCTTGCCGAACACATTGAATCAGATCTTGTACATTTATTAAACAACCTTTGGCATAATCAGATAAGATAACAATATCTGCATATGCTAAGCGTTGTTCAAATAGCTTTTTTAGCTTTGTATAATCGATTTGATATTTGGGCTCTTCAAAATCAAGTCTTATTAATTGTTGATGCAAGCTTAGTACACGTAACTTTGTTACCGTCGGCAATGCAGATATTCGAGATAAATAACAATTGACACCAGCCTCACTCAATTTTTTCTCTAGACTATCCCCTGCTTGGTCTTCTCCACAAACGCTAATTAGATCAACCTGGGCCCCTAAAGCGGCAATATTTAAAGCAACATTTCCTGCACCGCCGGGACGTTCTTCTATAGTTTGTACATGGACAATGGGGACAGGTGCTTCCGGTGAAATACGCGACGTCACTCCTGACCAATAACGATCCAACATCACATCGCCAACAACTAGAGCGCGAATGGTATTAAATGAGGGAACCTGAATTTTCATTAATGCACTTAATAATAGAGACTACGACCTAGAGCGTGTCGTCATTTGGCACGATGAAAATTAGAAAGCCAGGTATTTTATGCGTTTCGTCACGCACATACGCTAAGTATAATCCGTTACGATACTCGAGAACCTACTTTCTGACCATCATCGCTAAATGACGACACGACCTAGTTTATGCGATAATGCTGGGTAGAGTCTATTTTTACTCCATTTCTATTTACATAAAGGTATCTTCATGACTGACGCACGAAAAAAAGCTCTTAGCAACGCATTAAGTCAGATCAAGAAACAGCATGGAGAAGGTGCTGTTATGCGTTTAGGTGATTCCAGCCAAATTCCTGTAGAAGCAATATCAACTGGCTCTTTAGGCTTGGATATTGCCCTTGGAATTGGCGGACTACCTCGTGGGCGTATTATTGAAATTTATGGTCCTGAGTCTTCCGGTAAAACAACACTCACCTTACAAACTATTGCCGAATGTCAAAAAAAAGGTGGCATTGCAGCATTTGTCGATGCTGAACATGCATTAGATCCTATTTATGCGGGTAAACTCGGCGTTAATCTGGATGATCTATTGGTTTCACAACCGGATACCGGTGAGCAAGCATTAGAAATTGTCGATATGTTAGTCCGCTCGAACGCGGTCGATATTATTGTTATTGACTCGGTTGCCGCACTCACTCCTCGGGCTGAAATTGAAGGGGAAATGGGCGATTCGCATATGGGTTTGCAAGCACGCTTAATGTCACAAGCATTACGTAAGCTGGCTGGGAATATCAAACGCTCAAATACGCTTGTCATTTTTATTAACCAAATTCGTATGAAAATTGGCGTTATGTTCGGTAATCCCGAAACAACAACGGGTGGTAATGCACTTAAGTTTTACGCTTCTGTACGTCTTGATATACGTCGTACGGGTGCAATCAAGAAAGGCGATGAAATCATAGGAAATGAAACCCGCGTCAAAGTGGTAAAAAATAAAGTGGCGCCACCCTTCCGACAAGTAGAATTTGAGATTCTTTATAATCAAGGCATTTGCCGACTTGGTGAAATTATCGATTTAGGCGTAACGAATAACTTGATAGATAAAGCAGGCGCTTGGTACAGCTTCCAAGGTGATCGTATTGGCCAAGGTAAAGAAAACGTAAAACAATTTATGAAAGAGCATCCTGATATTTATCAAACTTTAGAAATTCAGCTGCGAGAACGTTTGCTTAATAAACCCGTACAAACAACACCTGAAATTCCAGAACTTGAGACAGAAATCGCTGAGTAGCTTTTATGATAGTGGATGCTATATCCATAAAGGAAAATATACAAAAAATACGTCTCGCGGCATTAAACTATCTAGCAAGACGTGAATATAGCGCGTCAGCGTTACAAAAAAAATTGCTAATAAAAGGCTTTGCAACACATTTCATTCAGGCAGCTTTACATCAACTAATCGAAGAAGGATTATTAAATGATAAACGTTTTTGTGAAGCTTTCATTACAAACCGTATACGACAGGGCTACGGCCCTGTTCGAATTGCAGCGGAATTACGTCAGCAAGGTGTCGTTGAAGAAACTATAGCTTTCCAACTTGAGCAAAAAGAATCTGTTTGGTCAGAATGTATTATTAAACTACAGCAAAAAAAATTTTCTTCTACGCCAGATAGTTTAAAGGAAAAATTACGCCAAACTCATTATCTACAATACCGTGGATTTAGACTCGACCAGATAAAAGAAAGCTTCAAAATAAAGGATAAAATCTAATCTTCATCTATGTCAAACTCAACTTTACCTCAATTCAGCCAAATTAATCCTGCTATTATCGTTTCTGAACTTGAGAAAATACTAGTAAAAAATAGAACAGAGCTTCCATGTCTATTAACCGAAATAACACCCCTTGATTGGAGTTTAATCGAACAACTTGATGATTTAAATGATCGTATTCAACGTTTTTGGTCGCCAATTAATCATCTCCATGCGGTTAAACAAACTCCTGAATTAAGAGAAGCCTACAATAAATGTTTACCCCTGCTCAGTGCTTATAGTACGGAATTGGGCCAAAATAATTCGCTTTATCAAGCTATTAAAGTATTAGCAAATAGTAATTATCATTTTGATAGTGCACAAGAAAAATGTTTACATAATGAATTACGTAACTTTCATCTAAGTGGCGTTGATCTGCCTGAACAAAAACAAAAAAGATATCGTGATATACAAGCACAACTCGCCCAATTAACAAATCATTTTGAAGAAAATTTATTAGATGCCACTGCAGACTGGTATAAACAGGTAACTGATAAAAATGAATTATCTGGTCTTCCAGATTATATTATCGCCAATGCGAAAAAAGACGCCCAAAAAAAAGGTCTTACAGGTTATTTACTTACACTTGATTATCCTTCCTATTTCCCAGTATTAACCCATGCAGAAAATCGTTCCTTACGCGAAATATTGTATAAAGCTTACATCACCCGCGCTTCAGAGCTTAGTAATCCTGAGTTTGATAATAGTCCTATTATATTAGAAATCCTTAATTTACGTTTTGAATTAAGCCAATTATTAGGCTTCTCTAACTATGCACAAAAAAGTTTAGCCTCAAACAAGATGGCAAAAAACACTGAAGAAGTAATAAGTTTTTTGGAAAAACTTCTTTCCGCTACACAATCTAAAGCAAAAATGGAATGGGAAAACTTAACCGAATTTGCTTACGCTTGCGATAAAATTAATAATTTGCAACCATGGGATATTTTATATTATCGAGAAAAACTGCGCGAAAAAAACTTTGGTATTAGTGAAGACGCTTTACGCTGCTATTTTCCTGTTGAAAAAGTACTTTCTGGTCTTTTTGCGCTCATACATCAATTATTTAGTATGCATATACAAGAAATTAAAAATGTAGATGTCTGGAGCCCTGATGTACGCTTTTTTTCAATTACAGATGAGCAACAACAATTGCGCGGACAGTTTTATTTAGATCTGTACGCAAAACCAGAAAAAAGAGAAGGGGCTTGGATGGATGATTATCAATCACGCCGAAAATTACAAGATGGTACAATTCAAATACCTATTGCTTTTTTAACGTGTAATTTTCCCCCCCCTTTAGATTCCAATAAAGATGCATTATTAACGCACGAAGAAGTATTAACTTTATTCCATGAGTTTGGCCATGGTTTACAACATATGCTAACGACTATCGATTACGAAGGTGTTTCTGGAATCAATGGCGTTGCTTGGGATGCAGTAGAATTACCCAGCCAATTTTTAGAGTATTTTGCTTGGGAAGAATCTGTTTTAGATTTTATTAGTAGCCATTATTTAACTGGTGAAACATTACCCAAAGTTTTGATTGAAAAAATGCGTAAGGCTAGGAATTTTCAAGCAGGGTTACAATTACTTCGACAATTAGAGCTTGCCTTATTTGACTTTCGTTTGCACACTGAATTTGATCCGGTAAAAGGCTATCCACAAATTCAATCCTTACTTGATCAAATACGTAAACAGATCAATATCACACCTATCGCTTCTTTTAACCGATTTCAACATGGATTTTCGCATATCTTTGCTGGTGGTTATGCCGCCGGCTATTATAGCTATCTGTGGGCAGAAGTATTGTCCTGCGATGCCTTCTATAAGTTTTTAGAAGAAGGACTTTTTAATGAGATGACGAGCCAAGCATTTTTAGAGACTATTCTTGAACAAGGTGGCGCTAAAGATGCAGTAGAATTGTTTAAAGAATTTCGTGGCCGACCTCCTAAAATTGAACCTTTTTTAGAAAGTTTGGGAATCAAATAACTAACCGTACAACCCTTAATCCTTTTCCTACAATCAGTAGGACAGTCTTTACCAACGATAATTGAAAATGTTAAATAATTTATTGGATTTTATATCTTTTTAAGTTATTTTATATAAGTTTAAGCTTCCAAGGAGTGGATTAAATGCAACGTACTGCCTTTAAAGTTATTGCTATAGTAGCTGGTAGTCTAGCATTGCTTGTTACTAAAACACAGGCTGCTTTTTATGAAACAAATAAAAGCTTAGCCTCTAGCCAATGGTTTGTAGACATTGGCATTGGAAAATCTTACGACTATGGGAGTAGTAATGTTCCTGTTCCTTTAACTGGTTCAACAGAATATATGCTCTTTCAAACCAATCAAGCGGCTGCCCCACCTTTTTTTTCCGCCACTATCGGTCACTTGTGGGCCTTACAAACTAATTACCTTCCATTTATTAGTATGGGTTTGCAATATCATTATACGACGCCGATTGTAATGTCTGGATTTATCTATGAAATTATGCCGAACAATACCATCGATCCTGAACATTCTTACTTTTCTCGTTATCAAATAAAGCAACAAAGCTGTTCAATAGTCACTAAGATGGATCTTTATCGTTGGCAAAATTTTATGCCTTATTTTTCTTTAGGCCTTGGCGCTTCTTGGAATCGGATTAATCAATTTAGTACTACTGCGTTTGATTTAGAGCCTACACAGCCCGTTGAATTTTTTGCTGCTAAAAAAACAAGCAGTGACTTTACTTATAGTTTAGGCATTGGAATTGACTATGTAGTCAATTCCAATCTTTGGCTTAGTTTAGGTTACAGTTATGATAATTTTGGGAAAAATGAAATTGGTCAATTATTAATGTATACGGGCATTGCGGATCCAATAACACCTATTGACGCGTTTGTAAAAAACGCGAATCTACATGCACACAACATACTATTCTCTGCCCGTTATTTATTTGATTAAATAGTAAAAATAAGATGTACTACAAGCAGATAATTTAAATTACAGTGAAACTAAATATGCTTTAAGGATGGCTCATTTGGCACGACGGATCATACTTTTAAAGATGCACACTAAATAAGAATTATACGGATTAAAAAATCCGTATAATTCTTTAATAATTAATG
>JAVHYG010000110.1 GCA_031119195.1 Rickettsiella sp.
ACCCAATGCTTGCTTTTCGAGACCAATCCGTTGAACAAATTTATCAAAATGCTAAAGGATCCTTAGCGAATGGAAATTATGCGCACGCCATTAAAGCTTATGAAGCGCTTGATGTAATATATCCGTTCAATCGATATTCAGAACGAGCACAATTAGATCTCATCTTCAGTTATTACCAAAATGGAAATTCACCTGCTGCAAAAGCTGCTGCTGAACGATTTATCCATTTATATCCAAATAGTGGATCTATTGATTATGCGTATTATATGAGGGCCTTAGCGGATATGGATCAGGATCGGGGTTGGTATTTACGTTATGTTCCTATTGATCTATCCATGCGCGATCCGGGTACCATGCGTCCAGCTTATCAAGAATTTGAACAATTGATTGATCGTTATCCTCAAAGTCGTTATGTTGCTGATGCTAAACAACGCATGATCTATTTACGCAATTTATTTGCAAGCTACGAACTTCATATCGCGGATTATTATTTTAGAAAAAAAGCCTATGTGGCTGCAGCAAACCGAGCGAATAATATTGTACAACGTTATCAGGGAGCGCCAGAAGTAGAGAAAGCGTTAATTATTATGATTAAGTCTTATCGTGCTTTAGGTTTAGAAGAGCTGGCTAATCAGAGTTTAACTGTATTTAAATTAAATTTTCCTGATACAAGCTTTAGTGCAAGTTGATCATTACGTGAAGATTGTTTGAGATTTAATAAAGGGTATTTATCGTCAAATCAAAGTAATAAATTTAAAAATGCCTTGTTTTATTGCAGTTGTGGATTAAAGCCTGAAGTAATCGGATAACGTCGTTCTCTTCCAAATGCACGTTGCGTTATGCGAGGACCAACGGCAATTTGGCGACGTTTATATTCATTTTTATTAACTAAATTAATAATTTTACTTACAGTTTCCTTTGCAAACCCTGCCGCTACAATGTCATCTAGACTTTTATCTTGTTCCACATAAAGTTCCAAAATTGGATCTAATTCTGAATAAGGGGGAAGCGTATCTACATCGCGTTGATTTTCAGCTAATTCTGCACTTGGAGGACGGGAAAGTAGTTTTTTGGGAAAAATTGGACTGACCGTATTGCGGTAATTTGCAAGTTTATACACCATAGTTTTAGGAACATCTTTGATTACTGCAAATCCACCTACCATGTCACCATATAAAGTACCATAGCCGACGGCTAATTCACTTTTATTGTTAGCATTTAACAATAAATCGCCGCTTTGATTAGATAAAGCCATGAGTAACACTGCACGGCAACGTGCTTGAATATTTTCTGTGGTAATACCAGAAAGTGGTTGTTCTGTATCTAATCCAAGTGTTGTTAGGAAAGCACAGAAGCTTGCTTCAATAGAAAGGGTTGAGAGTTTTACACCTAACTTTGCAGCGAGATCGGCAGCAATATTTTTACTGAGCAGGGAAGTATAACGCGAAGGGAGTGAAACAGCATGAACGTGATCTTTTCCAACTGCATCTACAGCAATGGCAAGAACGAGTCCTGAATCAATACCACCAGAAAGACCGAGTAAAATACCCGGAAAATGATTTTTATTAACATAATCACGTACTGCTAAAACAAGTGCATCATAGATAGATTTTTCAACAGGATTATCAATTGGCAATTTTTGGGGTACGAATAAAGGCTCAGGTTGCAGTTTCAATTCAACAATCCATAATTTTTCATCAAAAAAACCAGCATGTGCGCACAAGCTTCCATTAGGATTAAATGCTTGTGATCCCCCATCAAATACTAAATCGTCTTGGCCACTGACACCATGGACATAGAGAATAGGAAGACTTGTTTCTTCAATGTTAGTTGATAAAGCTTTTATTCGTTCTTTGGCCTTAGCTTTGTCAAATGGAGAAGCGTTGATGCAGATAATCAATTTAGCACCTGCTTCTTTTGCTTCTAAAATGGGTTCAGGATGCCAAAGATCCTCACAGACTAACAGTCCTATCGAAAGTCCTTTTATAGTAATTAAACCGGATGTATTTCCAGGTATAAAGTAACGTCTTTCATCAAACACGCCATAATTAGGAAGACATTGTTTGTGGTAAGTCGTAACTATTTTTTTGTTTTGAAATAGGCTTACAGCATTAAAAATCCCTTGTGCAGTATAATTTGGATAACCGAGTAAAATGGGAATATTAGTAGAATGTGTTTGGATAATTTTTAATGCTTTATTAATTTGCTCTTTGAAATCTTCACGCAGTAAAAGGTCCTCGGGGGGGTAACCACAGAGCGCGAGTTCGGGGAAAACTAAAAGATCTACCTTTAATTCGCTTGCTTTTTGTATGGCATCAAGAATTTTTTTTGTATTTGTTGCAACGCCTCCTACTAAGAAATTAAATTGTCCAATAGCAAACCGTAACGTTGACATGATAACCTCGCAAACTTACTAAGTACTTTTGAATGGGATTATTTCCGAGTCTTCGGATTTCTGAACGAAAATTCTTCATTGTTTTAATTAAGTAAGTATTTTCTATTTTGCAAATACGACTTCTTAGATATGTTATATAAAAAAGGTTTTGATGTGCGCATAATTAGTCTGCCCAGTACATTAATAAACCAGCGATAATTATAAAAATAAGCAGGGGTAGTAAAGCTGCCAAAAATGGTGGCCATTGGTAAACAATGGCAAAGGGCCCAAAAAATTCATTCAAAAGATAAAATCCAAAACCAACGATAATACCTGTAATTGTGCGTAAACTTGTGGCTAAACTTCTTAAATGCTTAAAAGTGAATGGGATTGCTAGACACATCATTATCCAAATAGCTAAGGGCTGAAGTATTCGTTGCCAAAATGCAAGAGAGTATTGACTTGTATTAAGCAGATTTTTTTTTCGATACCGAATATATTCATTGAGTTGTTTCAGTGACATTTGTTCGGGCAAAATAATGGAAATATTCAACAGCTTTGGGCTAAAGGAAAGAGGCCAAATTTCATAGTCAGTATGACTTGCATTAATTTTTTTAGGACTGAGATGGCTTGTGACAACATCCTCTGCTTTCCAGCTATTTTTTTCATAATTAACTTCTTTAGCAAAGCTAGCCTTTAATAGATTGTTATGAGTATCAAATTGATAACGGCTAACTCTATTAAGATGTGTTGGGTTTAGAATGGATTGAATATAGATGAAATTATATCCATCACGAATCCATAATGCCCCTTGTTGAGTCATTAATGTTTGGCCACTCGTAGTAAGAAACGCTTTATGACTTTCTGCAAGGCTAGCTGCACGAGGAGCAAGACCTTCGCCGATCAAAATAGTAAAAAGAACAATCAATAATGTTGCTTTAAATAAACTCCAAGCTATTTTGTAAAGAGAAATACCACTCGCATTTAAAATAATTAATTCACTATGTCTCGCTAATAGACCTAAGCCAAGGATTGTTCCTAACAAAAAAGCAATGGGTGAAAAAGTATAAAATTGAGAAGGAAGTGTCAATAGAACATAATAAAAAGCACTAAGTAAAGTGTAGTGGCCGTAGCCAATATCACGAGTTTCAGCGATTAATTGAATTAATGCAAAAAGAGCGAGTAAAACGCCAAGTACCGATAATGTTGTACTGATAACGGTTCTACCGAGATAGCGTTCTATAATTTTCATTGTCTGAATTTAATTAAGTGCGTAAGTCGGTATTTAACTCTATTCCAACCTAAGCTATAACACCAGGCTAGTAATATGATAGTAAGTAATAGACCATGTATCCACCAAAGGCCCCAATGATAAGAAATATTGCCATTTTCAATCCAATTGCGACCAAACAGTAATAGATTAAGATAAAAAATATAGATAACAATAGCAGGCAACAAATGTAGGTATTTTCCTTGACGTGGGTTAACGCGGCTTAAGGGGATGGCAAGCAATGCTAAGAGCAAAGTTGAGATGGGCGCGGAAAGACGCCATTGTAATTCAGAAAAAAAACTCGGTTTATTCGGTTTGTCGGCTTTCCATAAAGCCATGGTAGATAAAGATTCTTGCGGATTATTGACGGTGCCAACATGAGAGTCTATACGAATGCCATACTTAGCAAACTCTGTAATATAATATTCTTTTCCTCCGGGTGTTCCTTGATAACGTCTGCCATTCTCAGCCACAAAGAAGGCTTCATTGGTTTTTGGGCTTATCATTTGATAACCGCTGTTAGCACTGAGTATGGTCCATGGGGTAATCTCATGCAATGGTTCATTGATATTTGTTTGTGCCATAAAAATATTTTTGACTGATTTATGGTCTCCAGAAATACTTTCTACATATATAATTCGATGTCCCCCATCCGTTTGTTGGAAACTACCGGGTTGTACGGTTTCTAATTCAATTGCGGTTCCTGTCTGGGCTAGTAACTTATTACGATAACTTAATAATTTTGGGTTTAGCCATAAATTTAAAAATGCAATGATGAAACTCAGAATGAGGATTAGCGGTAAAGTTAGCCGTGTGAGTTGACCTAAGCTAAACCCACACGCATTTAACGTAGTCATTTCATAATCAGCATAAAGCCGACCATAAGTAAACAAAATAGCCAGAAATAGACTAAAGGGAAGTAAAATGGCTAAAAAACGAGGTGATTCCAGTATAATTAATCTCCATAATATGTTGGCGGCAAATTTTCCACCTGCAACTTGATTAAGATAATGCACAAACTCGTTACTCATTAAAATAATGAATAAAAGGCTAGTAATGAGGCAAAGACTAGCGGAAACTTCGCGAGTTAGGTAACGGAAAAGGACCATTTTGTGCTTACAGCCTAGAAGAGTGGAAATTATTTCATAAAGGGTAGAATGAAGCTAGCAAATCAGTAAAATTTGCGTAAACTAAGCTTTTTGTCATTATTAAAATAATGAGGGGGCTGCCCACCATGAACTATATCGTAAAATCTACTGTGCCGGCTAAAGAAAAAGCTGATTGTCTCATTGTAGGGGTTTTCAAAGGTAAAAAACTTTCTCAAGCCGCTAAAGAACTCGATGAGGCAAGTCAAGGAACTTTGACACAAATTATAGAAAAAGGGGATTTAGCTGAAGAATTAGGAAAAACTTTACTTCTTTATTCTATCCCTGGAATTTGTGCTACTCGTGTTCTTTTTGCTTATTGTGGTGAAGAATCCAATTTCAAATTCGCTGATTTTCGAAAAGTGCTTTACAGCGTAGGCAATACAATCAAGTCGATGGAACTTAATAAAATTGTCAATTACTTAACTGATGTAGAGGTAATACACAGTCTAGATTTTAATCATAAAATTCGCCAAGGTATTGAAATAACTGAAGATTGTTTTTATAAGTTTAACCAGTTTAAAACTATAAAAATAGATAAAGTGTTGGATTCTGATGCGATTGAGTTTGTCTTTAAC
>JAVHYG010000007.1:0-4094 GCA_031119195.1 Rickettsiella sp.
GGGGAGAGCAAATAATAAACAATTATTTTTAATTTTTCTTTAATGCCTTCAATGTACGGTAAAAACAAACTGGTTTGACATTTGTAGTTTAATTCGTTTATTGTACCGATAACTTGGTACTTTAAGTCCTCCTCTATCTCTAATGCTTCTATCGTTTCAACTAACAGACTAAATACGTACTCAATTTCATCACAATTTGCTTCTTCCTGATATACATCCCTCCAAAATTTATCATTACAGCTTAGAAAGTCATTCGTTTTGGCTTGAAACGCTTTTTCTTCTAATTTAGTAAGAGTTAAGATTGTTTTTAGCATTAAAGTCCTTTTTATTAGAGGTCTACATTAATAGATAAATAGTTGCACGATTAATTTATAATCCACATATTTGTCATTAAAATAATATATATTTAGGATATGTTTTATTATATAAAAATATAATTTTTAATACAATATAGAAATAAGAGTTTCGTATGAACTATAGAGAAACATGCAAATGCGCTATAATTTTATGAGTAGATTTTTAAGGAAATAAAAGTGGTACAATTAAGAAGCCCAGGCACTATTACTATCATTGTATTGCTTGCCTTATTGGTTATTTTTGTACCCCACTTTTTTAAAAATGTGCAAACAGAACTAAAACCGTTAATGATTCCTAATCAACCTTTTTTACCAAGCTCCGATCAGATTAATTCAGTCTTAAACAATACAAGTCTGTCTTTTAAAAATTCGTTTCGATTTCCAATAGGGCTTGCGCAGGCGTGGGTATTACAAATCTCTGATTTTAAAGAAAATTCAGCTGCCAATGTGCTGGTTCAAACCTTACGCAAGAAAGGTTTTAAATCTTATACACGTCATATTATGACAACAACAGGCCCCATGTTTCGCGTCTTCGTAGGTCCTGAAATTAAATCTGAGCAAATTAAGGCATTAGCAACGCAGCTAAATAAAACGATGCAACTCAAATCGACTATTAGTGCTTTTGATCCTCTACTTTTGTAGCCTATGATAAAAAAAATTAAAAAGTTATCCTATCTGCACCGCATTGACTATTGTTTAAATCCTACCGCAAAACGTCTGTGTGAGATTATCTCAACTAAAGCATCCAATCTTTGTGTATCGGCCGATCTAAGTGATACCGACGCATTATTAACTCTAGCGGACCAAATAGGGCCAGAAATCTGTTTATTAAAAACACATGTTGATATTCTCACAAATTTTGATATGCATTTCATTACGAAACTTAAAGATTTAGCTGAAAAACATGCTTTTTTAATCTTTGAAGATCGTAAATTTGCCGACATTGGCAATACGGTAAAGCAACAATATAAAGGCGGTTTATTTCGTATTGCTGATTGGGCAGATATTACCAATGCGCATACCGTTCCTGGCCCAGGTATCATTCAAGGACTTCGGACAGTCGGATTGAGTAGACAACGAGGATTACTTTTATTGGCTCAAATGAGTACTCAGGGTTCGCTGGCCCAGGGTGCCTATACGCAAGCGAGTCTCGCCATGGCCAATGATAACCTTGATTTCGTAATAGGCTTTATTGCACAAAAGCAATTGACCGATAACCCCGGTCTTCTCCATTTAACCCCAGGGGTCAAATTTTTACATTCATCAGGCGATGGTTTGGGGCAGCAGTATATTTCTCCTGAGCAAGCCATTATAGAGAATGGAACAGATATTATTATTGTCGGGCGGGGTATTTATCAGGCAAAGGATCCGCAAGCTGAAGCGATGCGGTATCGAAAATCAAGCTGGAAGGCTTATAACACATGTTGTTAAAAGACCTCCCCCCCGTTATTACAATTGATGGCCCCAGTGGATCAGGAAAAGGGACTATTAGTAGTCGATTAGCCAAAGCATTAGGATGGCACTTTTTAGATAGCGGCGCTATTTACCGTGCTTTTGCTTTTATAGCGCAATCGACTAATACCCCACTTTATGAAGATCAGTTACTCTCTTTAGTGGATAAATTAGGTCTGAATTTTGTTATCAATTCTTATGATAAGAAGCTACGAATTTTATGGCAACAAGCTGATATCACAGAATCAATTCGTACTGATGAATATGGTCGTTTAGCCTCACAGTTAGGTACTTATCCTGATCTTAGAAAAGCCTTACTAAGCTATCAGCGTGCCTTTCGAAAACCCCCGGGATTAGTCGCCGATGGTCGAGATATGGGGACTATTGTTTTTCCCGATGCTTTTTTAAAAATATTTCTTACCGCAACAGTTAAAGAGCGTGTTAAACGACGCTATTTAGAGTTGAAGGGGAAGGGGAAGCATGTTAGCCTTGAGTCTGTAAGAACGGAACTTGAACAACGTGATAAACAAGATAAACAGCGATCGATTGCCCCTTTAAAAGCGGCAAAAGATGCGATTATTATTGATACCACACATTTAAGTATTCAGGACGTGCTGCAGCGTATAAAGATAAGCTACAGCATGCGTAGATAAGCGAAAGGGGGTTATTATCATCGTTCTAAGCTATGTACAGCATCTTTTTAGGTGGTGCATAGTGATGAGGTAATGACTGAATTATTAACTGCGCAATTTATGCGCCTTTTTAAAATGGTTCTTAAAAAAGAACAAGTGATATAACGATATGACAGAAGAAAGTTTTAAGCAATTACTTGAGGAAAGTTTCTCGGATCGAGTTTTTCATACGGGCATGATTATCACAGGGACGGTTATTCGAATTGAAAAAGACCGTGTCGTAGTCAATGCAAATTTAAAATCAGAAGGTTTAATTCCCATCGAGCAATTCTACAATGAAGCCGGTGAATTAGAAGTCGTTGTAGGTGATGAAGTTGATGTCAGTATTGAATCCCTAGAAGATGGTTTTGGTGAAACACGTTTATCCCGCGAAAAAGCAAAGCGTGCTGAAATGTGGACTTCACTGCAAAAAGCCCACGATGCAGGTTCACTTATAAAGGGATTTGTAACTGGAAAAGTAAAGGGCGGTTTTACCGTAGAATTGGGCAATGTACGAGCTTTCTTACCTGGTTCGTTGGTTGATGTGCGACCTGTTCGTGACTCCAGTGCTATTGAAGGTAAAGAACTTGAATTTAAAGTCATTAAACTTGATCCTAAACGTAACAATATCGTTTTATCACGCCGTGCGGTTCTGGAATCAGAAGGTCAAGCCGGCCGAGAACAATTGTTGACTGAGTTAGAAGAAGGTCAACGCATAAAAGGTATAGTGAAAAATTTAGCCGATTATGGTGCTTTTATTGATTTAGGCGGAATAGATGGTTTACTGCACGTTACCGATATTTCTTGGAAACGCGTTAAGCATCCTAGTGAAGTATTAACTATTGGTGATGAAATTGAAGTCATCGTCCTGAAAATTGAAAAAGAACGAGGACGTGTTTCATTAGGTCTAAAGCAGTTAGCAGGCGATCCCTGGTTAGACTTAGTAAAACGTTATCCCGTTGATACACGCTTAAAAGGGAAAGTGACCAATGTAACGGATTATGGTTGCTTTGTAGAGATTGAAGAAGGCGTAGAAGGTTTAGTTCACGTTTCAGAAATGGATTGGACAAATAAAAATATTAATCCTAATAAAATAGTTCAGGTAGGCATGGAGATCGAGGTTGTTGTTTTAGATATTGACCTGGATAGACGTCGTATTTCTTTAGGTATTAAACAGTGCCAAGTAAATCCATGGGAAGCTTTTGCTAATAATCATGTAAAAGGTGAACATATTAGCGGTAAAATTAAGTCTATTACGGATTTTGGTCTTTTTATCGGTTTATCAGGCGGTATAGATGGTTTAGTGCACCTTTCAGATATCGCTTGGAATATATCTGGAGAAGAGGCTGTTCGTAAATATAAAAAAGGGGATGAACTAGAAACAGTTATCTTATCGATTGATCCAGAACGTGAACGCATTTCACTCGGAATCAAACAATTAGAGAATGAAGGTTCGTCGTTATCGGCTCATCCTTTTGATAACTATGCGAAAGACCAATGGGTGAAAGGAAAAATACAAGCCATTGATGATGAAGGAATTAAAGTAGATTTGGGAAACAATGTGGAAGCTGAGGTTAAAACTTCAGAGTTAGGCGAAGAAGGTAAAACCTTTGAA
>JAVHYG010000007.1:4104-20619 GCA_031119195.1 Rickettsiella sp.
AAGAAATTGAGGGAAGGATTTTACACATTGATCGTAAAAGGCATATTATTTCTCTTTATTTAATTCGATTAGAAGAAAAATCTTCTATTTAACAGGTTAATTTATCACACTGTCAAAACCCGTGCTTCGGTGCGGGCGAATAGGCTATTGCTTAATCGGATAGATTAGCTTACATATAAATCAGTGACAATTGTTTTTTTAAGGGTAGATTAGTTTTCCTATTCTACCAAGTAGCTGCAAAGCCCAACAATAAATCAAGGATTTGTTTGGTTATCTATTTGAGGAGCAATGCTTTTTGTTTTAAGGGTAGTAGTTTATGCGCATCCTGACTTATTTGTTCCTTTTTTTATTGGTTCTTTTGGCTCTTACTTTTGCTGGTCTTAATGCAGCACCTGTTAGTATTAATTACTATTTAGGTAAAATTGAGTTACCACTTTCCTTACTTGCAATATTAAGTTTTATTTTAGGTGGCTTATTAGGCTTGTTAATGGCATTTACTATTTACGTTAAGTTAAAGTATGCCAATCGACGTTTACAACATCGCTTAAAACTTGTAGAGAAAGAGTTAATTAATCTGCGCGCTTTACCACTTAAAGACCATCCGCATTAAATTCCTTTATGCTCGAGTTACTTTTTTTATTGCTTCCTTTTGCTGCTGCTTCGGGATGGTATGCCGCTTATTACCATATCAATTATTCATCGCCAGATAAACGCAATGATTTTAACCGTGAGTATTTACTTGGTTTAAATTATTTACTTAATGAGCAAGCAGATAAAGCCGTAGATACCTTTATTAAAATCTTAGAAGTTGATACTGAAACAGTCGAAACACATTTAGCCCTAGGTGTTTTATTTCGACGACGAGGGGAAATTGATCGTGCTATCCGATTACACCAAAATTTAATTGCTAGACCTCAATTACCTAAACCACAAAAAATACAAGCATTGTTAGCCTTAGGTCAAGATTATTATTATGGTGGCTTACTCGATAGGGCAGAGCGTTTATTTTTTGAAATAGCCAACAATGAAGAAAATGAGTACTCCAAAGTTGCATTACGTTATTTATTGGAAATTTACCAACAACAAAAACGCTGGGGAATTGCCATAGAACAAGCGAAGAAAATTTCTAAATGGGAACCCCTCATCTTTAAAAATATTGCCCACTATTATTGTGAACTTGCGCTTAGTCAATTAAAAGCAAACATAGTAACTAAAGAAATAATTGAGCTTTTAGATAAGGCCTTAAAATACGATCCGCGTTGCGTGCGTGCCAACCTACTTAAAGGAGAATTAGCAATTAAAGCGGGAAAATGGGAACAAGCTATACAAAACTATCAGGCAATCAAGAAACAAGATCCTGATTACATCGCTGAAACCTTAGAACCCTTAAGTCAGTGCTATTTGCAACGCGAATCAGGACAAACCGAACTACTGAATTATTTGTATGCCACCTTATCTGAATATTCAAAAATTTCTATTTGTCTCGCTATCGTAAAATTGATTCAGGAAAATGATAGGGAAAAAGCATTAAATTTTCTTACTCAGCAATTACAAGCGAGTCCATCATTATACGGCTTGTATCATTTGGTTGATCTGCATTGTCGCGAATCACATTTCTCACATACTAATAACGATAATGAAGGAGAAAATAATCTAGCCATCTTAAAAACATTGATTGCAAAGCTTATGAAAAATAAGCCAGTTTATCGATGTTCACGCTGCGGTTTTAATAGCAAAATTCTAGATTGGTTTTGTCCAGCTTGTCGTAATTGGAGTACGATCAAACCAGATAGGCTATAATAAACCCTCTAAGCTGCGTAATAGAGTTGATTTTATCATTAAACGATACTCTACGGTCCTCATTTACGCATGTAAACTCCGGTCTTCGATTATCGTTTACCTTGAACTCAAACCTATTACTTGCTTATGAAAGAGGAAGAGGTCTAATGATTACTATTGAAAATTAATAAACAACTCTTGTTGCAAACATTTAAACCATTTATTTTTTTAAAATAATTTTTTCGAAATTTCCAAATAAAAACTTAGAAGGTTCAGCCTCTTTTTAGTAATATTTTACTTTAAATACGACTTTAAGAAAGTTAATGTTGCGCTTATTTGTAGTAATCTATTGCTATCTAGAATAACACTTTTTTATAAATATTGATCGTAATGGATATAATTCTATATTTTTTATTAAAAATATTTTTTTGTAATAGGCTTAATGAAAATAGTATAATAATTTACTAGCTTTTTAATTTGAAATTAAAAACAGTAAAAATTAACGATAAATAACTTCGTAAAAGCAAACAGTGGTTGTAAATAGGGATAATAAAAGGTGTTACTATGGATAAAACGCAATTGTTCTCCAGTATAGAACAGGTATTCGAACTAATTCCTGGAAATGCCTATATAAAGGATGTAAAGGGACATTATCTTGTATGTAATACTCAGCAACTTAAACTGCTTGGAGTTACTTCCATTGAGGCACTTAGAGGTAAAACAGACAAAGATTTATATCCTAAGCATATTGCTGAAAACTTTATTAAAATGGACGAAGAAATTATCGCAACCCATCAGGAACAAACCCTACAGGAAATTGGCATAGGTACCGATGGTAACGAAAAAATTTTTTCTATTAAAAAAAGAATTTTTTATAATGAGAATAGGGCAGTAGTAGGTATTATTGGCATTGGTATAGATATCACTGAAATGAAAAAAGCTGAAGATAAAGTCTTTGAGTTAGATACAATTATTTCTCAATTCCCTGGCCAACGCACACCTTTAACAGGCATTCTCGGCTGTGCGCATCTTATTCAAGCACAAGCTAGCAATGCAGAAAAAGTAACTGAATATGCCATTGATTTAGTTGCTTCTGGCAATGCTTTAATTGCGTCCCTCATGAAAAATAAAGTACGGCAAATAGTTGTCAAACTAAGTATAAGCGATTCAGGCGTTGGGATTCCACTTGAAAAACGACATGAAGTCTATACACGTTTCAAACGTTTAGTGCCTTCTTATCAAGGTAATTATTCTGGAACGGGCTTAGGTTTATCAGTCGTTAAGCAATTTATTGACGATTTAGGAGCAGAAATTTATTTAAGTTCAAATCAATCGGGTTCAATATTTACCTGTTTAATTCCTTTTCAAGCACCTTTACTAACAAATGAAGTGGATGATGAAGATCAGCAACAGCCTCAAGTTTTTGTTCCTAAACTTGAATGTTTTCAAAATATCCCTATTTTGGATATGGCCCGTGCGTTCGAATTAATGGGTAATCAAGACTTAGTTCAAGAAGGGTTGACTTTACTCGTCAATGGCCTGAATGAAGAATTAAAACAACTAAAACAGCATCATAGAAAAAACGATTGGACCGCTATTAGAGCCCTTGTACACAAATGGAAGGGTGGGGCAAGTTATTGTGGTACACGTCGTTTAGAACAAGCATGCCTGCAGTTAGAAACTTATTTAGAACAGAATTGTTGTGAAGAAGCAGAAGGTTTTTATGCGCAGTTAATTCAAGTGGCAGAAATGACAAAACATATGGTAAGAAAATACACTTAATATTAAGAAAACTTTTTTTAAAATTTTTTTATACGCTGATGGCAATAAGGTTTTTTGCCAGTTCTTTCATAATAATTTTGATGCTCCGGTTCTGCTTTCCAGAAAGATGTGGCCGGAGTAACCTTTGTAACAATTTGATAACCCTTATTCTTTAAAGTTTGGATCAGTTTTAAAGCAATTTCTTTTTGATAGGGTGTAGTATAAAAAATTTCAGAGCGGTATTGCTCACCGATATCAGGTCCTTGTTTATTTAATTGTTCTGGATCATGAATTTCAAAGAAATATTTAGCTAATGTTTCATAGCTCACTTGCAAAGAATCAAATGTGATTTGAACTGCTTCAGCATGACCAGTAAGGTGATCGGATACATCCTGATACGTGGGATTACGCATAGTGCCCCCGACATACCCAGAAATTACTGAAATTACGCCTGGTATTTGTTTCATTAAATAGTCGACACCCCAAAAACATCCACCAGCAAAAATAGCTGTTTCAAGGTGTTCAGTTTTTTTTGTTAAATTTTTGTCTTGTTTTTCCAATGTATTTTTAGGAATAAATTCTAAAGAGATTGAATTGACACAATGTCTTACATTTTTAGGCGTAAAACCTTCGTTAAAAAATACATGACCCAGATGTGCGCCGCATTTAGCACAAATAATTTCTGTACGAGTACCGTCGGCGTCAGGCAAGCGTTTGACCGCATTAGGTATTTCATCTTCAAAACTAGGCCAGCCACAGCCTGAATCAAATTTATCGCACGAACGGTATAGTAAAGCACCACATTGCTTACATAAATATTCACCCTCTTCATTAAAATGATAATATTTTCCAGAAAAAGGACGTTCGGTTCCCTTTAATAAAATAACCTCTTTTTCTTCAGTTGAAAGTTTTTTCATAATAATAATGTATAACAGACTAATTCATAGGTAAAATTGTAACACAACAAGTATAAAAAACTGGTTCATGAAATTCAATTAGATCTTCTCTATCTTCAAACAAAGTTAAAATTAATTTCTGCTAAAACACGCACAAACTATATATTAATTAGTTTTTTAAATAAAAAAAAAGCCGTAAAGGGATATTAAATAATTAATGTTTAATTTATACTTTAATAAGTTGCTTTAAGAATAACAAGGGATGTCTATGATAATTGAGACTATCACTGCCTTTGTCGCGATTAAAATCACCTGGGAAACTCTTGAAATTTTGCATTTATTACATGTTGGTCATTCAGCGGGAATGACTGGCTATGATAAGGGAAGTTGTTTTATAAAAAGCGTGCAGCAGCGTTTGCAGAACATACAGGACGCCAAAAGTCCAGCTCAAAAATTAGAACGAGAAGCCCAAACACTTTATAATTATCAAGCTCCTGACACTATGACGCTTAAGCAGATTCGAACAGAAGCGCAAGACTATCTCACACTCTTAAAAGGTAATATTGAAAACTTAAGGAAGGCTCAAAAAAATTTTGAAAAAATTCATAGCAGCTTAACCGAACTCCTTACTGCACTATCCTCTAATAATGATGAGACGTTTAGATTTTATTTGATAAAACTTGAAAGCAACCTTATTAGTTTTAAAATAGAAGTTAACAACTTTTTAACGTCCCTGACTTCTCCCCCTAGACAATCGTTATATATTGCTGATTCAAAAGATGGAAAAATTATCGAAAAATATAATATATATGTGCAATCCATTAAAGAATCTATTCTATTATTGCAAAAAACTGAAAAACTGATTGCTGAGAAGTTTAAAAAATCCAGTGAAAACATTGATGCTTGGTTAATTGAAGAAGGTTTGCATTTTTCTGACATTTGTCCAGAAACCTTACCGCAACAAATTGATAAGTGTTTGAAGAAGCCCCAGCAGATAATGGAAAAAGTGAGTCAGTTTATCCCTAAAGATAAAAAGCTTGCAATTGCCTGCGCTAGTATCATTGAAATTTTCAGTAAGCTTCATGAAATTCCAAAAAATGCCCAAAGCATTGAAGATCATCCGGCTTGGCAACCGCTACTTAAGCCAGAGGAACAAATAGAAGTTGGACAGCGAATTTTTTTACATGCGATGAATGCTGATGAAAACTCCGAGCAAAAAAAACTATGGTTTGCCCAAATTTTCTTGCGTAAACCTATTCCGCATTATGAAGTCGAACAAGAAGAAATCGAGAAACTTGCTTATGAGATGGCTCAAATTTTACGAAATTGGCAAATCGAAAAATGCGGCCAACTCATTCAGTTTCTCAGTACTCTCAAAGAAGGTGTTGGTCTGCCACAGAATGACCCTGACAGGCTACTGGAGTGGATAAAAAATGATAGAAGAAAACATAATTCAGTTACGTTATTTAAAGAAATTTTAGTAACACCCTGTTGTTTGAGCGAGTGCAGTTTAGAATCGGCACTTATGAAATTAAAAAGGTTATCAATTTCTGAAAGTTCAATGACTCTCCTTCAAAAACATTGGGGTAGTAATTGGGGTAGTATTTGGAAAAAAAATGATCGTTTGATTCAGTTACCGAAATCATTTGAAACCAAAATTTTACCTGAGTCTCGTGCCAAAAAGGATGAATCTGGACACACGTCCTACATTGTCTCTAGTGCAATGCATGAATTGGCAATCGCGTTGATAAAGGAACTGCGACGATTAGAAATCCAATTGTTTCATAACAAATACTTTGAGGAAATGAGTGTTCATGAACAAAAACAAAAACAAGCCGCCGAACAACATAATAAGCAAGCGCATGAACAGAGTGTGATGCGTGTAAAAAAAGCCCAATTACATACCAATGTTATTACTTCCAAAGTCAGCAATTTATATCCCTATGTAGATAAAGGTAAAACGATTAATCAAGAGGAAAAAAAACAGCAAGTAGCCACGGTTGACGATTTGATACAACTGATATATCTAGGGCTTGATCCAAATGGGTCTTGCAAATGGAAACACAATTCTGCAAATGATTCCATAGTGAATAAACTCGCTTATTATTTTATGCCGCGTGAATTTAAGTCGAAAGCAGCGCAGCGGTCACCAACTCAGGATCAACAAAAAAAGGATTCCCGAATTAGCGCTTGGATTTACGCATGTACAGAATGTCAAATTAATGTAATACCTACATTCGCTTACTTATTTTCTACCTTAAATCGCCCTTTAGCTACAATCAACACACCCGAACTATTGGATGTGAGTTTGAGTATTCAAAACATGCTCTCTGTAAAAGCTATTTTGGAAAATCCGAATAAAAAAATAACCATTACCCATTGTAAAGCATTGAGTGGTGTGTCACCAGAAAAGGTGGCAGAAACAGAAAAAGTAGTTCAAGAGTTGCAAGATTATTATCTATCGGCTTTAGTTAGAGTGAAGCCTGAGTATCTAGCAAAATTACCGTTTAAGAAACAAGTTGAATGCGTCGTTAAAAATTTTTTTAAATTTGGAACGGAAACTGGCGAAGAACGACTGGAGAGTGTGCAAATATTTCTGGGTAATTTATGTACGATATTAAGCGAAGAAAATAATGTAGCGATTAACAATGCGATCACCGAACTTAAAAAAAGTTATGATGCCAGACTTTTGATAGCGAAAGCTAAACATAAAGCCCATCGAAGTAAACTATATACTATCATGAAAGAAACAATGGATACTATTGTTGTCGCGATTATTGAACAGTTGCAACATATGGGAGATTTTGAACTTAAGCAACAAAATGATCCTGATGAAGAAGGAAGTACTAAACCTATTATCGCAGAAGGAGTGCTATTAAAGATAACTGAGGCACAAGCACGCGAAAAAGCCGCACTTGACGCAATTGAAATAGAACGTAGAGAGAAAGAAGCCGCACTAAACGCGATTGAACTAGAACGTAAAGAAAAAGAGGTCGCGCAAGAAACGATTGAAAAAGAACGTAAAGAGAAAGAGGCCGCCCAAGCCGAAATAGAGCGCCTCAAATTATTATTAGCTACAAGCAAAATACAGACGTCACCTCCCAGCACCTTAGCCGGATCCCGGGTGACATTATTTAAAATCGCAGATGAACCCTCTACATCGACTACAGGGCCTGATTTACCAGAGTATAATTATGCTCCCTAACACAGATATTTCACTTGTTGAGGTTATTAGCATGCCAACTCAGCCCCCTTTATGGTTAACTACCTGTTTGTCAGTGCCTAACCAACACTATAGGAATGAAACTGAATGGGTAGAGACAAATGATTGGTTCGAATCCCTACAAACAGGAATAGCCACTGCAGATTTTTATGTGCTACAAGATGGTTATCAGCAACTTTGTAAGCAACTTGACAATCTGATAGAACAACCCCTGCCAGCGAAAGAAAATCAAGAAGACTTGGCATTTGCTATATTGATGCATTTACTAATCATGCAGGTCTACCTAGAATACGTTGACGAAATCTCCCCCCATACATTCTTTGCACGTAAAGCAAGCCATTGGAGGCTGCAAATTAACCAAGTGCTAACTAAGTTACCTTATGAAACTTACTTAAAGCAGTTGGGTCACTTAGCAGAATACATTTGTAAAAAATCCATACACATTAGAAAAGTAGACGGCGCTTTATTCAAGATTTACCAACATTCCGTAACCCATTACTTTCAACAGTTTGAGAACTATCTGCTGAGTGCAACTGAAAAATGTCTGTATGACACTCAAGAATATAGTGCCTACGAACCCTATAACCTTAGCATCGTTATGCTCTATAATTATACCAGTCGATTATCTAGCTTATCCTACGAGGAAAAGGAACAAATACCGCAATTATTATTGTGGCAGTTAACGGACCTTATAAGAAAAACCAATCTCCTTGATTTATCACCATCCTGGACCGAACGCTTGAAAAAATGGATAGAAAATCTTTTTAGGCAATTACGGCTATGGTATAGTCCAGAAGCTGATACCGAAACTCATACCACTCAAGCACTCCTTGAAATCAGTCAACGATTACAAAAATCCGCTAAAAAAGCGCTTCGAAATAAGAATTCACCATCGATTCAACTACTTCGAGAACGACTTTGGTTATATTTTTCACTCCATCAACAGCTCATTACTTATAGTAGGGATAAAGAATTGGCCTTAGAGCATCAATCGATTGCACTGGCTTTATTTGAACCTTTTATAAGTACCTTTGATAGAGAAAAATTTGATGAGAGAGTTTTAAAAAAGAATCCATTCAAGCCAAAAGCAAGTCTGTTCAATTTTATTCGAATAAAACTAAAAGCCTCTAACGATTGGAAACCTTTAGTGAATATCGCTTTAAGTGGGCTATGCGACGACTATGGTTTTTTTAGGCGTGACTGGAATTGGCATCATATCAATGAGGATGAATCCTTTATATTTTGGCTCATTGCTCGTTATAAACCCCGGCTTTTAGCAGAGATTGAAGCCTATCTCCATGATGAAGCAATAGACCTTCATAGCGAAGAGATTAAATTAACAGATAAGCTTAATATTTGCCGTTTCGTGCAACAGGTTTATACTGATTTATGTAGTGACTTAAACCAGATTACACAAATGATTCTAAGTGTCTGGTTTAAAGAAGTAGGACACAAAGTTTCTTCTGCGCAAATAGGCTTTATTTTAGAAGAACGGGACCGTTGGTTAAACTATCCAAACCAAAATGTAATTATAGGTTCGGAGTGTCCCGTTCATATATTCGCCCTCTATATGCAAAACGCGGTTGCCCGCTTAGGTGCGGGCTTATATTTTTATCCCACATTACAACAACGCTGTAACACACTACGTAAAGCCTGGGATACTTATTCTGGTCATAACCGCAGAGAATTTTTTTTTCAGCACCAAAAAGAGATTAATACGATTCTCAATAAATTACTTTTGTTGTTTCACCCTGATCGCCAATCTATAACTCTCAGAGAAAACAAGGTAGTTAGGTATCGTGCCATAATTTATTTACCACAGATTAAAGCTCTTAAAGATGACTTACAAGCATATCGAGCACAAAAAGAGGTATCCAAGCTTAAGTATCGATTTAATACCGACTATTTGCTAACGCGTATTGAAACGCTCGTTTTGGATTGCATGACTATACCTACTAGAGAGACCAATTGGACACTGAGTCTACTCTCTCTTCCTGAACAAGAATTACAAGAAAACTTTGACAAAGAAATCTATGAATGGATCGTTCGTCTTAAACAGCTGGAGATTGATGTCATTAAAATACGTAGAGAAACAAAAGAAACGATCGAAAAAATAAATAAAAAGGAAAAAGCCGCACTAGAAGTGATTGAAATAGAACGTAGAGAGAAAGAGGCCGCTCTAGAAGCGATTGAAAAAGAACGTAGAGAGAAAGAGGCCGCGCAAGCCGAGATAGAACACCTCAAATTATTATTAGCTGCAAGCAAAATACAGACGTCACCTCAACCCAGTGCCTTAGCCGGATCCCGAGTGACGTTATTTCCCGCCTTAAATGAATCTTCAATTTCTAATATTGAGAAAACTAATCTTTCAGATGTCAATATAAACTTAAACCTATAATTATTGCCTTAAAACAATACTTCCGATAAGAAAAATTATCGGAAGTTAAAGCTTATTTATTTTTGTTGTTTTATCCTACTGATAAAATAAGATAAAGTTTCTTTGTGGCCATTTGCAATCAATTTTTTTTTAGTGACAACATCCATATCAAAATCAAGTGTGCTAACAAAAGAGGTATCCATAAACACGATCCTATCATTAGTTGCTTCATCTTTTTTATACCGCCAAACTTCTGATGAATAAATATCTTCAACAAGAGCCTTTGCTTCTAAATAGATTTGATTAAAAATATTATCTCCTTCCGGGTATTGGTTGACTTGCTCTAATTTATGTAAAGAAAACCCCAGCGTTTTATGAATTTCTGTATTACTATCATCAAAATTTATCGGGAAATTATAAACGACTCCACCATCTACATAATATTCTTTTTCAGGCTCTAAAAGAACTGATTGAAACAAAAATGGAATAGACATAGAAATACGTATAGCCTTAACTATAGAAAAACCGGGGGTTTCTTTAGCATTAAAATCCGCTATAGTCTGATTTGAATTAAAAACTCTAGTACCATAAACGTATAAGTCATGATGAGTAACGTTTTTTAAATCTGAAAAAGTTGAATTGGCATTTAATTTATTTTTATATTTTGAATTACTAACAATGTCTTCTATCCAGGAAATGAATTTATCGCCAGAATTAATCCCTCCCTGACCTTTTCCGTAATTGCTCATTATAGTATTTATATATTCGGCGAAGTTTTTCAAGCCATTCCAGTTGGTTGGATTTGGTACATTCTTAAGATAGTTAATGGAAACCTCAAATAAACTATTAAAATCTAAATTAAATAATTTTTTTTGTATTTCCTCGGGACTATAATCTAAGGAAATAAGTAAAGCTGTAATTGAACCTGCAGAAGTACCAGCTACTTTCTTTATTTTATAACCATCCTGTTGATAAATACCTAATTCACCTAAAGCATTTATAACACCGACATAGGCCAAACCTTTAGCCCCTCCTCCTTCAAAAACTAAATTTTCAATATCAAACGTATTTGATAAATCCAACATAAAATTCCTTTTTACATGAATATAGTATGTTATTTAGCCATGCCTTTTTAAAAAATTCTATTGCAAAATATAGTGAAGAAAAAATTTTAATAACTACTTCTTAAGTCACTTGCGATAACATAAAAATTCTCTTAATCTAAATTATAATCAGTTGGTAATTTTGCTGATTTTTGTATAAATGGGGTGAACAGTTAATTAGTAAGAATTGAGCTATCCGTTGCAGAATGTCAGCTCATCCCCTGCCCTTCCATCATGCGATTAGATTTACTGCAGTTTTTTCAATTTTTTCTTTAAAGATAATAAAAGTCAATTATTCCTTAAGTCATTATTACCATAATGGATTTTTTATTTTTTTTAGCTGCATGTATAATTAAAAATTACTTTACATACTTGCAAAGTAATAGGTTAGAAAACTAGTTTACAATTGGTAGGTAATAACAATGTTTGAACTAGAACAAACCAACAGTATGCAAATAAACAAGCAGGTTCACCCAAATAGAAAATCGCTTATCTATTTCAGATTTTCAATTTTACATATCCCCTACACATCACTTCCTTCTTATTTAACATTTGATAGCTTAATAAGATTAATATCTCTGTCTTGTAATATCAACAATAACGCTATTTTTTATAGAAAATAAAAATTGAAATAATTGAAGTTTTTAATTAGTCAAAACGTTATTTAGCTGAATCAAGTTACAAACTAGTTTTACTGGCACTCTCAAGGTTAGAAAAAAATAATATATTTAGGAGAAGCAATATGCTGAGCACACTAAAAGTTAACCTTGTTCAATCAGGATGGACGGTTGGGATTCAATTGGAAAATATAACTGAGCAAACGATTGATATTAGTCAATTAAAAATAATCTTCATCGCTAAAAGTGAAATAAACAATAAAGATAACCCAAATGGTGCTCTCTGGGGACCACTATTTGATAATCACCAGGATGTTGAAAGAAAAATAGAAGTTACAGGTACCGACGATGGACAAAAAAATATTATTAGTCTGCATTTTAAAACGGAGTATATGCTAAAAGCAAAAGAAAAAACCAAAGAACTTTTCTTCGGTCTAGGTACTGAAGTAAAGAATATAAATGATTTAAAAAACTTATCTGCACGAATAGAAAAGGATCCTTTAGCCCAGTCGAAAATCATACTACAAGTCAACAAAGCACCTCCTGAAACAATGCTCAAACAATCGGTGAAAATAAAAGGTGTAAACTATGATGAAACCTTTATTATTGATGTAAGTAAATCTACAGTAGAGATCTCTAATGTAGTGGCTGGCAATTATGAAATTTTTCCACAAATTATCGAAACAGACAAAACAATCTATTTACCAGAGCCGCGTTCTATTAAAGTTGCATTAAAAGAAAAAGAAACTGCCATAGCAAGCTGGCTACTTATCACCGTACAAAAAGCCTTTGTAAATTTCAAAATTCCAGCATTACCAGATAGCCTAAAAAAAATCTCGAATGTAACAACGTCAATGACATTAAAAGATGATGCTGGACAAGAAAAAATTTATCTAATTTCATTTAATACTTGTTTTAAACTTACTTTAAATGCCGACAAGGAATATCAATTAATTTGCGGCCCAGTTACAATTAATAATCAAATATATACCCTTACTTATAAAAATAATAAATTAATTCCTGAAGCGGGTGAAGCGTCCATAACCCTAGCTTTATCCAAGGAATCTATTGACGCCAGTCATTTTGAATTGCTTAGCATAAAATTTGCTGGTTTACCCGATGATGCGAAAGGGAACATACCTATTCATCTAGTTAATTTAACAGACACAAACCTGCATTACTTTTCTAATATTACAAACCTAAAAGAAGGTTATATTAACCCCCACATTAAAGCAGGTAATTATTATCTTAACATGGTCAGCGGCATTCATATTCAAGGAAAAAACTATAAACCTACTTTTCTGGATCAATTAATAGTTCCTACAGCATATACTCTAGAATTTAAGCCTCAAATATCGCTTACTGTTAAGGGTTGGCCAAACTATCTCGCACATGGTGGTATTACGGATGGAAGAGAATCAATAGTTGCAGGATATAAAGAAAAGGCATGTCCAATTGATGCTTTATATCGGTATGCAGGGCAAAGTGGAGGCGGCGATCGCGGACAGATTATTGATCCTCGTACTGTTAGTAGCAAAATGGTAAATGACGCCCTTGAATTAAAAAAAGCACAGGCAGAACGCCCTGTCGTTGCTGCGTTAGTTATCTATACCGCTCAAGTTTCGGGAGGCGTTAATAATACGGATTTCAAAGACACAAAAATTTTATGTTATCACTTGATTAATCTGGTGAATGAATGCTTAGTTGCACAGTCTTATAGTAAAGAAGTTCATTTTAGCTTTATTATTAATCCCGATATGATTGGGATGCTACAACAAAATAGCGCTCATTCCGAACTTGATCTTTTATTTAAACCCAATTCAATTGAAGTTCAAAAACAATTAGAGCAGGCTTTATCTGCAATTGAAAAAAAAACAACCCCCGATGGTACTACGCTACCCAATATCACTGGTTTCCAAAACCCTGCACAGATACCCTCTTTTTCCAATGACATTTATGGCTATTGCCAAGCCATCAATTGGATTATTCGTCACTTTTCACCAGATGTTAGCTTCGGTTGGCAATTCAATACATGGGGTCCAATAAATGCTTATTGGGCTATTGAGGAAGAGGATAACACTGAAAAAAAAGCAAAGAGTGTCATTGATTTTATTAAATTATTGAAAGTTTACGAAGGAGAATGGAAACCTCAGTTTATCGTTTTTGATAAATATGAAAGGGATGACTTTAGTAATATTTCTAAATTCAATTCTTTCGCTTGGAATTCCACTAATTGGAAACGTTATTTGCATTACGTTGGTTTAATCAGCGATGCAATTAACATACCTACGATGTTATGGCAAATTCCTGGTGGACATATGCCAACTAAAGATGAAAATGATCATCCAGTACGTGCTGATCATGGCGGTTCAGGAGGTACTTTTTTCTTAGGAGACCATCGCATAGGAAATAATCTCGCAGCCATTCATCCTACACTTTTAAATGCAAAACTTTCTAAAATGGATCCAAATAGCGCAAGTCGATTAATGAAACTGTATGGAGTTACAGAAGATAAAGTAAGCGCTCTTTTACGAAAGGATGAAACTTATAATTGGTCGTTTTGCCAACTCATGAATGCAGTATTTCAAAACGTTTTTGCTATTCTGTGGGGAGGCGGAACCACGACCAGTGTCATATCTTATGTCGATGGTGCTGATCCCAATTGGATGCCTAGTAAAATTAAGGAGTATTATAAAAACCCCGTTATATTACCAAAATAAAAAAATAGAAAAACATATTAGCTAAGGAATATTAAAAAAAACCGGGTTTCGCACAAGCGAAACTTGGTTTTCTTATGGCATATTGAAAATTAAAGGAGGCATTATTTAACGTTGATATCTGAATCGATATGATTATCTGGGTGAATTAAGTGTATAGCTTCTTGTAAAAGTTTTAATTGCTTTAAGATAGATTTATAGCACACGATATAGGAAAGTTTGTTGGAATAATCCTTTTTTATATTTTCATAACTTCCATAATGTTCTTCAGTTCGTTCAAATGTAGTCGTACGCTTTTTACATTTAGGACAACAGCGCCTGCGCATTACTTTTGAAAAATTTTCTTTCCCTCTAGAGTCTAATACAACTGTTTTAAAGTGGCCGCAATAAAAACATTTCATTATGAATTCTCCCTAGGCGGCATATAAAAAACTCTTTTATTTTAGCTTTTAGATAACAATTTTATTTTTTTATTAGATAAAATAACGAATGTATATTTATATATATTCTATATATATTCTATATATATACATTAGTATCAGGCAACTAAAAAAATACAGCATATCGCTGTTACATGTCAAAGAGAAAAATAGAAGGTCACATTAAAAGTGGAAAAAATTTATACTGATACAAGAGGCTATCGTATTCGTTTAGCACGAAAAACACTGGGTTTAACTCAAATTGAATTAGCTAAACAAGCTCAAACAACACAGCAAACTATTCATGATTATGAAAAAAATAAACGTGGTAGTTATGCCGATACGAATTTACTCATTAACATCTCTACTATTTGTAAAGTAACAATTGATTGGTTATTAACAGGTAAAACGATTTCAGATAATCAAATTATTCCTATTTTAACGTCGACAAAAGCATTATTAACCTGGTTAAAACAAAACAAATCAGATTGTCATAAACAAGCTAAACGAATCGGTTTTTATTTAAGAGATGATTCGATGCTATCCGATAAAATTTACAGTGATAGTTTTCACTCAAAGGATATTATTATTATTTCATCCAATATCCATGCTGTTCCAAATGATTATGTTATTGTAACAACACCTTTTAACCGATCACCCATTTTATTTCGACAACTTTTACTAAGAAATAATAGGTATTTACTCAAACCTCTTAACAAGAAATATCCCATACTACCCATAGAAGACCCTATTGAAATAATTGGAACAATCATCGAACAACGCAGACAATTCTTAAAATAAAAAACCTATAGAAACTATAAGTTAAAGTATGCAATTGCGATATATTAATTTTTTATAAAATTCATAGATCGTTCCAATATATCTAAGTGTCTACGTATTTCATTATAGCTTTCTTTAAGATTATTTATGTGACTTGTATTTATTAAGGTATGGTTAATTTGATCCGGTTGAATAACTTCATATGTTGTCCACGTCTCCTGACAATAATGACATCTGCGACGACGTTTTACTTTGTAACCATCATCCTTTTCTCTAGAATCTGAAACTTGTATTTTTCGACCGCATTTGGCGTTAGGACATTTCATACATTCCCTTATATTTATTGCCTTGCCTGCATAAAAAATATCAAAAACGTGTACAAAATTGAATAAAAATCAATATAAAGTGTATTTTAACTTTATTTGTTCAATATTTTGAGAAATTTAGATATGCTTAACTTATCCTCTGTGCTTACGCGAAAAATTGAATTTTGGCTATAGCGCGCGGCGCCGACTTTTCGAGGAGCACAGTTTATTCAAGTGTAAGTGAGTACCGCAGAAAAGTTGGCAACAAACTGATACAACGAAACGCGGCTTTTCGCGTTACAGCTCCTGTAAGAAAAGCTGATAATATATAATTAGCTGTAAAATCTTTTATATACCACGATGATAAAACTGTTAGATGTTGAAAAAATATACGCTTCAAAAGGCAAAGCACCACTGCATGTTTTGCATACGGTTAACCTTGAAATCGATAAAGGGGAAATTTTTGGGATTGTAGGTCAAAGTGGTGCAGGCAAAAGCACATTGATTCGATGTGTTAACCTACTTGAAAGGCCTACAC
>JAVHYG010000007.1:20629-24415 GCA_031119195.1 Rickettsiella sp.
ACATGGCCAAATTTGGATAGAAAATCAAGAAATTACTCGCTTAAAACCCAGAGCGTTACGCCTCGTCAGACGACAGATTGGTATGATCTTTCAGCAGTTTAATTTACTCGCATCTAAAACTGTTTATGAAAATATTGCCTTACCTTTAACGTTCATACATTCTTCACAAGAAAAAATTCGGGAAAAAATTCTTGATTTATTAGCCTTAACAGACCTTGTAGATAAACAACGCTGTTATCCTGCCGAACTCAGCGGAGGACAGAAACAGCGGGTAGCTATTGCTCGAGCACTTACCTACGAACCCAAACTACTTTTATGTGACGAAGCTACATCTGCCTTAGATCCAGAAACTACTAAAAATATTCTTCAGCTGTTAAAAGATATAAACCAACGTCTGGATCTTACTATCCTACTAATCACGCATGAAGTTGATGTTGTTAAAACACTTTGTGATCGCGTCGCTTTACTAGATCAAGGAAGAATTGTTGAACAAGCAGATATTGTTACATTTTTTACCAAACCTACTTGCCCATTAGCTAAAAAATTTGTTAGTCATTCGCTGAAACAAGAATTACCCCCGTTATTACAAAATCGATTAAGTTCAGTGAAAAAAGAAAAGAGTCATGCCGTATTACGTATTCTATTTCGAGGTCATGCCGCAGCCGAACCTTTGATGGCGCATTTAATGCGTGAAATGGGTATGCATCTCAATATACTTCAAGCTAATATTGAACTTTTAAAAGAAGTGACTTTGGGCATTATGGTAGCCGAGCTTGTGGGTGATCAAACACCTTTACAACGAGGTATCGATTATTTAACAGGCAAAGGCCTTCATGTAGAGATTATGGGTTATGTCGACGGCTCTATTGTTTGAATTAATGTCATCCACATGGCAGACCCTTTATATGGTCGCGGTCTCTGGCGCTCTTGCTTTAATAGTAGGTTTACCTTTAGGTATTTTGCTATTTATTACACGGTCAAATCAACTATTGCCACTGCCATGGTTTAATAAATGCTTAGCGATTGTTGTCAATGCCGCTCGTTCTATACCCTTTATTATTCTGATGTTAGCTATCATTCCGCTGACGCGTCTCTTAGTTGGAACCTCAATCGGAACTAATGCGGCTATTGTGCCACTCACACTTGCGGCTATTCCTTTTTTTGCGCGAATGGTTGAAAATAGTCTCAATGAACTTTCACCAGGCTTAGTAGAAACGGGTCAAGCGATGGGGGCTTCACCCTATCAGATTATTCATTCTATTTTGCTAGCTGAGGCTATGCCCGGTATCGTCAATAGCTTGACCATTACGTTAATTAGTTTAGTTGCGTATTCAGCGATGGCCGGTGCCGTAGGTGGAGGTGGATTGGGTGATTTAGCAATTCGCTATGGTTATCAACGATTTGATATAACCGTGATGCTAGCCACTATTATTATATTAATAACCTTAGTACAAGCTATACAATATATAGGTGATAATTGCGTCAGGCACTTTACGCGGCATTGAGTTTATCTTTTTCCTATTGACGGAATTAATTTTATGTTAAAAAAAATTTTAAGCACATTTTTCGGTGTGACTTGTTTATTGTTTAGCCTTAGTGGCTGCCAGTCTGAGAAAGACCCGAATGAAATTCGAGTAGGAACTATCAGTGGTCCTGAAACCCAGTTGATGGAAGTAGCAAAACAAGTTGCATTAAATCACACTAGTTTAGACATAAAAATTATTGAATTTTCGGATTACTCATTACCAAATATGGCTTTAAATGATGGCAGCTTAGATGCTAATATGTTTCAACATCAGTTTTTTTTAGATGAAGAAATTAAAAATAAACATTATAGCTTAGTACCCATCGCCAAACTTTTTGTTTACCCAATGGGTATTTATTCGCAGAAAATTCAACATTTGAATGAACTTAAACAAAACGCAATAATCGCGATCCCTAATGATCCGAGTAATGAGGCGCGCGCGTTATTATTGCTACAACAAGCTAATTTAATTAAACTAAATCCTAACGCTAAAAAGCTTATTACACCGCAGGATATCCTATCTAACCCTAAACATTTACAGATTAAAGAATTAGATGCTGCACAATTAACTCGTGCTTTACCCGATGTAAGCTGCTCAGTTATTAACACTAATTACGCGGTATTAGCCCATCTCTACCTACAAAATGCTTTGTTTGCTGAAGATAAGCATTCCGTGTATGCCAACCTGTTAGTTGTTAAGGCAAAAGATAAAGATAATCCTAAATTTAAAGAACTTATTCAAGCTTTACATTCTACCGAAGTCTTAACCGCAGCCAAAACTTTATTCCATGGTCAAGCTATTCCGGCTTGGCAATAAGCTATTTTTACTGGATCCTGTACTTTTTCGTTGTAGCAACCTTTTATAAACCTCAAGAAAAATGGAAATATATATTAAAAATATTTTAAAGCTACTTGGCGAGGATACTGAACGCGAAGGTTTAAAAAAAACGCCTGCACGCGTCGCTGAATCTTTACGTTATTTAACCAGTGGCAAACAACAATCTCTCGATACACTTATTGAGGACGCTTTGTTTGATTCTACAATGGAAGAAATGATTTTGATAAAAGATATCGAATTATATTCTCTTTGTGAGCATCATCTATTACCTTTTATTGGCCATTGTCACATTGCGTATATTCCAAATGGAAAAATTATAGGTCTATCTAAACTTCCACGCATTGTTGATTTTCATGCACGGCGTTTACAAATACAAGAGAATTTAACATGTGATATAGCAGATAGCTTAATGAAATTGCTTAATGCAAAAGGTGTGACAGTGATTATCGAAGCTAAACATCTCTGTATGATGATGCGCGAGGGAGAAAAACACAGCGCAACGCTTAAAACTTCTGTTATGCGCGGTGTTTTTCGTGACGATATAAAAAGGCGTTCAGAATTCTTAAGTTTGTTAGCATCCAAATAATAAAAGCTCCCAAAATTTACCCCAAAAATGGCTTAAACTTATCTTTTCTTATAGAGTTTTTGCCAGCTTAAATAATCTAAAAAAATTGGCTGTCGTTTGCTGAGCAATTTCTTTTGTGCTTAAATCACGCAGTTCAGCTAGTTTTTCCGCAACGTAACGTACATACGCCGGCTGATTGGATTTTCCTCTAAAAGGAGTCGGCGCTAAATAAGGAGAATCGGTTTCAATTAAAATTCGATCCAAGGGTAATTGCTGTGCTATGGCCTGCAGTGCGCTTGCGTTTTTAAACGTCAAAATTCCAGAAAAAGAAATATAAAATCCTATTTCAATCGCCTGTTTTGCCATAGGAAGATCTTCGGTAAAGCAGTGTAATACTCCCCCTACTTTTTCCGCAGCTTCTTCTTTTAAAATAGCAATAGTATCTTCTCTGGCATCACGTGTGTGTACTATCAAAGGTTTGTTAACAGTAAGCGCCGCCTGAATATGATGACGGAAACGTGTTTGCTGTACTGCTTTTATATATGTTTCACGATAATAATCAAGACCGGTTTCACCGATTGCCACAACTTTAGGATGTTTTGCTAAGGTAACGAGCTCTTCCAAACTCGGTTCTCTATCGATATTCTCTGTAGGGTGCACACCCACAGAGGCAGATATATCTGCAAATTGTTCGGCAACGGTTAATACCTTAGTAAAATTTTCTAAATCAATACAGACGCAAAGAAAATGAACAACACCCTGCTTTCTTGCATCAGCTAACAGCTGGCCGAGATTCTTTTGAAAATAATCACAATCAAGACGATCAAGGTGGCAATGCGAATCAACTAACATACAATC
>JAVHYG010000111.1 GCA_031119195.1 Rickettsiella sp.
CAATACTGCTTACTACAATACACCACCCCGTTATTTGTAAGGATGGCAAATAGGAAAAATACGTGATAACTATCACGCCTACAAAAAACCCTAGCGTCCAGCGGGCCATAATTTTTTTTTATTATAACAACATGTTTTAGATTTTACACAATTTATGCATAAATGAAAATGTATGCAAACTTACTTTTAAGTTGACTCAAAACATCTACATTAACATTTTAGTTTATATCAGAAAAATACTTTTAACATCAGTTTCTTGTCGGCGTGATCAAAAGCAAAGATAAGTAAAATAAAAAAACTTACAAAAAGTATTGCGCGCTTTTCTAGTCATCATCGTGCCAAATGATGACACACTAGTTTATACCTAATTTAAAAAAAGTTTCTATAGCCATAACAGCTGCAGCGACAAATCCAGCTGCAGGAATTGTAAGTACCCATGCCCAAATAATGCGGCGAACAGTTGGCCAATGGGTATTCAGCCAACCATTACTTGTACCAACGCCAAGAATAGCGCCTGTTACCGTATGCGTTGTGGAAACAGGAATACCAAGATCAGTTGCTGCAAATAAAGTTAATGCAGCACCTGTTGCCGCACAACCGCCACTGAGAGGAGTTAATTGAGTTAATTTAGTACCCATTGTATTAATAATACGCCAACCTCCCATCAGTGTTCCTAAACCCATAATAAAGTTACAGGAAATAACAACCCAAAATGGTACATAAAAATGTCCATTTAAAAGACCCGTTGAAAATAACAATACTGCAATAATACCCATAGTCTTTTGTGCATCATTACCACCATGACCTAAACTTAGTAAAGCACCCGCAACAAATTGCGCACGCTTAGCCCATCTCTCTGCTTTAGTAGAATTGATATCTTTTAATAAAAAATGAGAAACTTTTATTAATAACCAACTGATCAACAACCCTAATACTGGAGATAAAACAATAGCAATTAATACGGGCAGTAAGCCATGCCAATTTAAAACACTCCACCCACCACCAACAACAGCAGCACCAACCAATCCACCGATTAATCCATGAGATGAACTCGAAGGTAAACCAAAATACCAGGTTAATAGATTCCAAATAATAGCGCCGATAAGCGCTGCAAAAATAATATAAGGTGTAACGATGTGCGGTTCAACTAAGCCCGATCCAATCGTAGTGGCCACATTGAGATGAAAAAATAAAAAAGCAATAAAATTAAAAAATGCAGCCCATAAAACGGCTGTAAACGGTTTTAAAACCTTAGTTGCCACCATAATAGCGACGGAATTAGCCGCATCATGGAATCCATTGATAAAATCAAATATAAACGCTAAGAAGACAACAAGATAAACAAATAAGAAGGTGTTAGTCATTTAACGTTCTTTCCATCACCTAAACTAGTGGATAAGTATACACGACGTTTATAGGCTTCGCATACTGATACCCCTTTTAAATCAAGTGGGGTACATTGGTGAAAAATGACAATCTTAATTTTATGCATTTACTTTATACTTTTTTAAATCCTGTCAAAATTTCAAGGTAGTTAAAACTGCTAATATTTCCTAGATTGTGTGCTTTAACGTACAATTACTTTATAAAAAATCGATAGGACCTAAGTTTATGTTATCTCTCATTGAACTTCTACAGCAACTTATTGCTTGCCCCTCTGTAACACCTAAGGATGCAGGTTGTCAAATCCTTATAAGTCAACATTTACAACGTTTAGGTTTTGAGATTGAACACTTACCGTTTGGAGATGTCAATAATTTCTGGGCGCGACGAGGAAAAAATGAACCTTTATTTGTTTTTGCTGGACATACTGATGTTGTACCAACAGGCCCTGTAGAAAAATGGGATATGCCTCCTTTTGAAGGTAAAATTAATAATGGTCTTCTTTATGGACGTGGTAGTGCCGACATGAAAGGTAGCCTAGCGGCGATGCTAATCGCTTGTGAAAAATTTATAACACATAACCCAAATCATTACGGTTCCATGGCTTGGTTAATTACCAGCGACGAAGAAGGTCCTAGTATTAATGGCAGCGCAAAGGTAGTTGAAACATTAAAAAATAGAAATGTAAAAATCGATTATTGTTTAGTAGGGGAACCTACATGCGAAGAAAAATTAGGTGATACGTTAAAAATAGGTAGACGTGGATCTTTATCAGGTCATTTGATTATACAAGGTAAACAAGGTCATATTGCTTATCCGAAATTAGCTAAAAACCCTATTCACTTATTTTCGCCAGTTTTAGCGGAATTATTGCAAACACAATGGGATAATACAACTAATCCAGAATTCCAAGCAACAAGTTTTCAGATATCTAACATCAATGCCGGTACGGGTGCAGGCAATGTTATTCCAGATATTTTAGATATTAAATTCAATTTTCGCTATTCACCAGTAACAACGTCAGAAAAATTACAAAAAATGGTCGAAGAAATATTAAAAAAAAATAATTTGGATTATAGACTTAACTGGTTACCTGGTGGTGGTAAACCTTTTCTCAGTTATGCAGGCCGATTACGTAACAATGCAATTTCTTCAATTAAAGAAATTACTGGCATATTTCCTAACACTTCTACTACAGGGGGTGTTTCCGATGCGCGCTTTATAGCGCCTTTGGGAACTGAAGTCATAGAATTTGGGCCCTGTAATAGAACAATACATCAAATCAATGAATATGTCTCTATTACAGATTTAGAACAATTAGTCCTAATTTATGAAACACTTTTAAAAAAGATGTTACTAAATCTTAAGTAGTTATTATATTATAGATTGCGCAAGCTAGTAATGTAATAAATATATAAAAAAAAGCAGCGGGACGGCTGCTTTAGCGCTTTCAAATTATGAAACAAATTGAGATTTTGATAACCATGTCGGATCAGGGTAGTAAGCAAATACCAATGTTCCATTCTTAATCGTATGGATTAAGGGACCGGCAATTTTTGGGCTTACTGCAAAGCAACCCCAGCTTCGTCCCAAGCGACCATGCGATTGAGCAAATTGCGCAGTGGCATAATCAGCACTATGGAAAACGATATCACGTGACTCTGCTCTATCGTTAAACCCTTTTTCTAATCCTTTAACCCTCAATGAATATCCATGTTTACCCGAATACGTTGACTGAGTTAAAAACACACCTAAACTTGAAGCTAAACTTCCTGGTCTATCAGAAAAAGCGCTTGCATAGTTGCCACCACTATTTTGTCCATGCGCAACATAATCATTAAAAAGAACTCTATGGTTCTTTAGGTCTAATACCCAAAGCCTTCGCGATGTTGATGGTTTTGTATAATCGACAATCGTTAAAATCTGTTGTTTGTCTAAACCTTCATGAGTAGCTTTAGTATAAGCTTCTAAACCTAACTGCAAAGCCTTAGGGTTAAGCCCCGGAACTTGACTGCGAAATTGATTTACTTCATTTTGCACATTCAAGTCATTTACAGGACTAGCGCTTACAGCCATGGTAAAAAGACCACTAGCTAAAAATAATAAACTTGTTATTTTCTTCAATATCACTATGAACAACCTCCTCCTCTGTTTACACAAAGGAATAGGTAATATAGCATATTTCGTACAAAAAATGAACGTTTTGTGCCTATTTTAACGGGTAAAAAGCTTACAAATTAACCCTTATAAGCCCTTAAGCTAGCAAAAAACTCAGGCGAATTTAATTGCAGAACATCGAATATCTGAGTAGCTTTACTCCAAGCCTGCTCTAAATCAATACTCTCTAAAATAAGCTGATAACCTTTCTGTAAATCCGGAGTACATCCCCAACCATGAATATAGATCATGCCCAACAAACGACGTGCTAAAAAGTAATCTTGGTCATCCGCTGCTTGTAAATAAACACGTGACTCTTCAAAAAAAGACTTGGCATAAACTCTAGCTTGATTAGTTTTGTAAAGTGGATTTCTAGATAAATCCGTCCAAAATTTTCCATAATTTAATAAGCCCTCACCCAGCAAGTACTGTGCCTTCACATCTCCAAAACTAGATAATACTCTATAACACTCTAAGGCATGGAATTCCGCATTAGGTAATTCCTTATCAAACCTATGTTTTTTGTAAAACTCTGCCAGAGAATAAAAAGCAGATATTAAAGCCTTGAGTTGGGTTTCTGCACCATCTTGTTCATAAAGTTTGTGTAATTTATGAAGTTTTTTTTGTAAGCGTTTAAACTTAAATTTTTGGAGACTATTCATAAACCAAAAGCTTTAATTTATTAGCGTAATAGCTCTTTTCTATTTATTTAATATTTAGGTAATTATCAACAGCGTTTAACTTTTCATTTTACTTGGTCTACCCCGTTTTCTTGCAGTATTTTTTTTACCAGTCGAAGTAGTTGGCCGGCCACGTCGTCCTGACATCATCATTCTCTGCGAAGCTTTAGAAAGTTTATTACTAAATTTAGCTTTAGCCAAAGCCAATGCTTTATTATTAGCTTCCATTTTTTTACGTTCAATTTTAACTACCTTCTCAAGTGCCTTTTGATAAGCTTCTTGACTTGCAACCCGCAACCTTTCTTTGAAATCTGCTTTGAGTAAAGCAATTTTGGTTCGTAAAGCCTTGTGAACCGCCCGAGCATTTTGAGCTGCTTTATTACGCTGCATTTTTTTTGCCGAACTCAAGGGTGGTCTACCCCGTTTCTTTTTTATTTGTGGTTTCATTGTCATAATTTTAATTTCCTTTGTTAAAGTGAATAAAATAAAAAAATAGGTGTATTCTTTAAATAGAAAAATTAATGCTGAATTTTATACTCTTTTTTAATAGAAAATAAAACTCTATACAATATACATATTATATATACTTTAAATAGAATTCAGCAATAGACACCTTGTAAAATAATTAATTTTTAAGAAAAATCTAATCTACTTTTATTATTTTATTAAGAAATTTCGTTATTTAGCTCTTGCTTAGGTAAATAATTACTAAGTAAGAATTCTATTTATGGGTATTTATTCTCTATTTTCAAGAGGGATATAATTGCGTTGGGTTTTTCCACAATATAATTGCCGAGGTCTAGCAATACGACGATTAGGATCTGCTATCATTTCCTCCCAATGCGAAACCCAGCCAACAGTTCGGGCAAGCGCAAAAATAACAGTAAACATATTTGTCGGAATTCCTAAAGCACTTAAAGTAATTCCTGAATAAAAATCGACATTCGGATAAAGTTTTCTTTCCACAAAATAGGGATCTTGTAAAGCAATTTTTTCTAATTCTAATGCTAGCCGAAATAAAGGTTCTTCTTTTTGACCTGTTTCTTGTAATACTTCGTGACAAGTTTCCCTCATTACCTT
>JAVHYG010000008.1 GCA_031119195.1 Rickettsiella sp.
AAGGCTTTGTTAAAAGGTTTGGTTCAACTATCAGAGGAGGGTGCAATACAAATTTTTCGACCACTTCACAGCAGTGAGTTGATCTTAGGTGCTATTGGCGTTTTGCAGTGTGATGTTGTTGCTTACCGCTTAAAATTTGAATATAAAGTGGAATGTGCTTATGAATCTGTAAGTATTGTTACAGCGCACTGGGTTAGTTGTAATGATTCCCAGCAATTAGAAGAATTCAAAATAAAGGCTTTTGGTAATTTAGCGCTAGATAGTAAAGGAAATCTTGCTTATTTAGCGCCTAGTCGCGTTAATTTAAATTTGACTATAGAACGTTGGCCTACGCTTCATTTTTCTAAACTAAAGGAGGTTTAATTAGGGTGTGTTGTCATATGGCACGATGATGGTCAGAAAGCGCGATATTTTCTGCGTTTTGTTACTCACATACCCGTAAGTATGCTCCGTTACGATACTCGAAAAACCACGTGTTCGGACTCATTCTAGCTAAATGGTAATACACCTATAAAAATAATTTTTAATTTCTTTAATAAAAAGGAAAAAATATGCAAGAAGATAAACGTTTATTATCTTCAGTGATTAAAGTTGCTAGAGATTCAATAAAAGCTAATCGTGCTAAAACTGAGCTTATTTCTAATTTAAGCTATGAATTGCGTAGCGCATTAACCAGTATCCTTGGTATGGCGCAATTGTTAAGTATGGATTGTTTACTCCCAACCCAGCAGCAGTATGTAACTGATATTCTTCATGTGTGTGAATCTATTCTTTCATTAATTAATCGTTCATTAAATCTTTCTGAACGGGAAATGCAACAAATTGGATTAAAAGTTCGTTCTTTTAACTTAAAGCTGTTATTAGAAAAAGTAATTAAGCAACTATTGTTTCAAGCAAAGACGAAAGGGATACAGTTTTTACTGGATTATCCACACCATGTTCCCGTTGATGTACTTGGTGATCTCGATTTAATTCATCAGATAGTGATACATTTAAGTAGTCAAGCATTAAAAAATACTGAGCAGGGTACAGTTATATTACAAGTTGCTTATGAATCCAGTAAGAGATCAAATGAACCTCATAAATTTAGTATCAGTATTAAAGATAATGGTATAGGCATGCAGAAAAATGAACTTGCCAATTTGCGAGCATGCTTAGCTCAAACAGATTCTTATCGTACACGTAATTATAGACACGTTGATTTAGGGATGGCTATTACTTTAACTTATATAAAATTGTTAAATGGTAGTATCGTTGTAGAAAGTAGTCCAGGAAAGGGAAGTTTATTTATTTGTCAAATTCCTCTCAAGCAGACAAAGATTTTGCATGAAACAATAACTCCACCAAAAACTTCACTAACCTCATTGGATAAATTACATATTTTATTGATTGAAGATAACGAGATAATTCGGCTAGTTTACAAATCCATGTTAGAAAAGATAGCAGGTTGCTCAGTTGATAGTGCTAGCAGTGCACAGATGGCTTTAGAGTATTATATGCAATCTCAGTATGATCTTATTTTTATGGATATTTGTTTGCCCGATAGCGATGGCGTAGTAATTACACAAATTATCCGACAACAGGAAACGAAAGGAGAGCGAATACCGATTATTGCAGTAACAGCTTGTGATGATGTAAAAGATAAAGAAAAGTTTCTTGAAGCGGGTATCGATGAAGTGCTTATTAAACCTAAACCTATTAATCTAGAGGAAATAATTTTGCTTTTAGAGAAATGGGTTTCTAAAACAAAGGTTTCTGAACCAAGCGTTTAATTTAACGTTTTTATTTGTAGTTGTTCTTTCTGTAAAGAAATATGGACACCACCCCCTTTGCCTTGGGTCTGTTGTAAATCCTGTAAATCTTCACTGAGCCAATAATGGCCGGCAATAGCTATTAGTTCTGCTTCTAAATTTTTGCAAAAAATATGGGTATTTTTATTTCCAGTTACACCCGCTAGAGCACGACCTTTCAATTTGCCATAAATATGAATATTTCCATCAGCTAATATTTCAGCACCAGGACTTACTGAAGTAAGAACGATAAGATCACTATTTTTAGCATAGATTTGTTGTCCAGAACGTACTGGCTGTGTCACAAGCTTAGCTGTTATTGGAGATAACGATTTAGGATGAGTTTCCGTATTTTCCGGTTTTATATTAGCTAAAATAGCGAGTCCAGCTTGTGTAGCGAAGGTTTGCTGTTCAGCATTGCCGCTACGAACTCCAACTGGGATAAGACCGTAACGACGTAAGCAGCTAATAATAGCAGGAAAATCGATGAGTTGCTTTAGATCAACTTTCAGGGAAGATAAGTCTAAAATAATTGGAAGTTGTTGAAAAAACTGCGGTGTTTGCTCAATCAAGCGTTTTAACTGCTGTTGGATGAGTAAAGGGTCGGCATTAAATAAATGAAAGGTAGTCAGGGTAAATAAACTTGCTTTTAGTTTAAAGGCTTCTTGTGATGTCCCCATCAAGCTGTGCATAAAAAAATCACCTATACTACCAATATCGGAATAAGACTAAGTATTAATTATATACCTATTGTATTTGAAGTTGCGAGTTTGCAACTTCAAATAGTTACTTTTCTAAATATAAATTGTGAAAGGGAGTAAGGTTAAAGCCTCAAGTCCTACTCGGCATGCATTTATAAATTGAACTAATTCTACAAGTTGTTTATAGGCTAAATGATGAAAAAGATTTGGTTAGATCGATATCAGCAACAAGTACCAGCTGAGATTAATCCAGATATTTATCCTTCGCTTAACGCGTTGTTTATTGATTCATGCAAAAAATTTAAAAACTTATCCGCCCTTAATTTTTTTAATATATCGATTAGCTTTCAAAAATTGGCAAAACTTAGCGAAAATTTTGCGGCATATCTCCAAATAGACTGCGGTTTAAAAAAGGGGAAGAGGGTGGCAGTAATGCTTCCTAATTGTCCACAATATATGGTTGCTGTTTTTGGCGCACTGCAAGCAGGTTTGGTTGTTATTAATGTAAATCCATTTTATACGACACCAGAGTTGATTCAACAAATCAAGCATTCTCAAGCAGAAGTCATCGTTGTCTTATCAAGCTTTCTAACAAGCTTAGAGGATGGTTTAAGTCAGACTCAGATCAAATATGTGATTAGCACTGATCTCGGCGATCTTTTACCATGGCCGCGGTCAAGATTAATAAGTTGGATGGCACAACGATTTATAAAAAAAGCTAGAAACGACGTAACGGGTTTCTCTGACATTAAATTTCCAAAAAGTCTAAAGCGAGGATCTCGTTTACGTTTATTGCCACTATGTGTCCAAAGAGAAGATGTAGCGTTTTTGCAATACACGGGCGGTACAACAGGCAAGCCAAAAGCAGCTATGTTAACCCATCGTAATATGTTGGCTAATATTGAACAGTTAACTGCTTGGGTTAGGCCTATTTTGCAAGAAGGTTCAGAAACGATGATAACGGCTTTGCCTCTTTACCATATTTTTTCATTGATGGTTAATGGTTTGATGGGATTACGATTGGGTGCAAATAATGTCTTAATTCCAGATGCAAGAAATATTAAGCAATTGATTCGTGTGTTGGGTAAACATCGTTTTAGTGTATTGTTAGGCGTTAATACATTGTTCAAAGCATTGTTAAATCAATCTGCTTTTTTACAGTTGGATTTTAGTTCCTTGAAGATTGCATTAGGTGGTGGTGCGCCTTTACAAACTATTGTGAAAGAGAAATGGAAGCAAGCCACAGGAAAATTATTATTAGAGGGTTATGGACTTACCGAAGCTTCGCCCGTTGTTTGTGCGCCGCCGTGGGATTTAATCGTAACGGGTAATCATGTTGGTTTACCATTGCCTTCCACTACTATTCGATTACAAGATGAGCAGGGTAATGAGGTAGCCTTGGGGAAGGTAGGTGAATTGTGTGTCAAAGGGCCACAAGTGATGAAGGCTTATTGGGCGCAAGATGCAACGGAAACAGCGATAGCTTTTGATAAAGCAGGTTGGCTATTAACGGGAGATTTGGCTCGCCTCGATCAACAAGGATTTGTTTTTATTGTGGGTCGTAAGAAAGATCTTATTCTTGTTTCAGGTTTTAATGTTTATCCGATTGAAATCGAAGCTATTATTCAAAAACACCCTAAAGTTAGTGAAGCAGTTGTTATTGGTGTTCCTTCTGAAAATACAGGTGAGGCGATCAAAGCGTTCGTGGTGCGAAGGGATACTACATTAACTGAAAAAGAATTGTTAAATTATTGTCGCCAATATCTTACTGCTTATAAATTACCTTCCGAAATCGTATTTCTTGCTTACCTTCCAAAATCGTATTTAGGTAAAATTTTGAAAAAAAAATTAAAATAAAAATTTTATTTTATTTTTCTTTATTCGTAGCATTTTTTTTAAAAATTTATTTTTTTTGTATTAATTATATTAATTATTTTTAATATAATTTTTAAATTAATTTGACAAAATTAATTCAGAGTTATACTCTTCTTTCTCAATAAGATTTATTTAATATTTAATTAATTTTTTTTATTAGGTATTTGTATTTTTTTATTGGATAAATTGTTTTAATTTTTTAATAAAATAATAATAAAAAGGGGCTGTTAATGAATAAAATAATGCTTAGATTTGTAAAAGATTTCGAAAAAAAAATTGCTTTAATTAATAGGAATAGTCCAAATTTATATATTCTTATTGACTACGAAGTTAAGTGTTTTTTCAATAAAGTAAATAAATTGCCTGTAAGTGAAATAGCTGAATATTTTGATAGATATAATGGCGCCAGTTTATCAGTTCCAAATTCTTTGAATGGTTATATATTAAATTCTTTAATATTATTCTTTTTTAAAGAAAATAAAAATGATTTTTTTATGAAAAATTTACTTTCTGAGTATGTAAAAGAAGTTCCTCACAAGGAATCTAAATGGAGAATTTTTTATTGGTTCAAACTGCTTTTTGGATTAGCTAAATCTCCTAATGTAGAAATAGATCCTAATTTAGATGGGGAAAATAAACTTAAAAATTCCGTTGAAGAAGTTTATAATTTTATTAAAACTAATCGAAATAGAAGTTTTCCTTTGCATAAAAACCCAATTTTGTGCGAAAATTTATCATTCATTTCTCAGAAAGTTTTTAGTAATTTAGATAAAAAGCTAGGAAGGATAACTTCTAAACAAAGTACCATCCTACCATTGATTAGCCCTTCCTCTAGCTCTATACCAACAGTAGACTTTTTTGCCTCAACGCTACCGTCTGTTAATACCGTTGTAAATGAAGGACAGCAGCCTGCTTTTTTAGAAATTATAGTGCCGCCGCCACCACCTCCTCTTCCGTCGGGAACTATAGTGCCGCCGCCACCACCTCCTCTTCCGTCAGCAACTATAGTGCCGCCGCCACCGCCACCGCCACCTCTATCAGCACAACCAAAGTTTAGGAGTGAGTCAAATGGCCAAACTGATTTTAAATTTGAAAAGCATGATTCTTCTGTAGCACAACAAGCAACAGGTAACTCTTCAATTTTGCCTGAAACGATACCAGCAGATATAGGTAGAAGTAATATGTTGGCTGAAATTAGGCAAATTAATGGTAAACCGCAGCGAAAGAATCAAAAATCAGACTTTTCAGTTGATAATTTAAATGAAACAACATTTAATCAATGGGAAAATAGAATTTGTATGCAGTTATCAGAATTAAAACAAAAAAATGAAACAATATATTCAGCTGAGAAATTAGATGAGTTTTCATTACAGCTTCGGCAAGCAATCAGCGATGAGCAGCGAAATTTGGAAGATCAAAAGCAGCTTGTTAGCTCTATGAAATCTTTATGGGATGAAAATAAAAAAATATTGGAAAATAAAAATAAAAAGGAAAATGAGAAAAAAGATATTGAGCGTGAAGTTACATTAGCCTCGAATAATGAAGAAAAAAGACAAAAGGAAAAATCATTAGAGCGTATTGAACGTAAGTTAAGCAATTTAAAGGATAAGAAAAAGAAGTTAGATAATATTTTCCAGAATAAAGTCAAAGATAAAGACCAATATGATCTTATTCAAACTAAGTTAAAAACAAAACAACAAGTTCTTACTGAAATAAAATCTAAGGTAAAAAACCAAAATGAATCGCTAGATGATGCTTCTTTGCAAAAGGATATAGACAAGTTAAGGTTACAATTAAAACTAATAAATAAATATATAGCAAGTGTGCCAAAAAATTTGGAGAAATTAGATGCCTTAGGTGCCATACAAGCACGCGCCACAGTGTATCAAGATTCTAATAGTGAAAGCGATGATGAAAGTGATAATAGTTCTTGGAGTAATTCTGAAAGTGAACCTAGCCTTTATAATGCCACACAAAAGTCTCCTAAAATTACTCAAATACCTGAACAATTCACTGACATTTGCGTTAACCAGATCTTGCCAAGGGAAAAGCCTCCGCTTCCTCCCAAAAAGCTTGGTTTGACAATAGCATCTGAAAGTGCAGAAATAACGAGTGTAATGAGTGAAAGTATTTCAGATACGGATTCAGGTCATCAAAGTGGATCAGGTAATGAAAGTGAGCAGCAGATTCCAGAGCTTAAGCAACAAACTTTGCCAAATTTTTCATTTTCACAAAAGTCGGGTTTTTTTAGACCTCAGTCAGCTGTTCCCGACAGGATACTACATAGTTCAGGGTCTTTCTTGGTAAATAACGTTAAAACAGGTAACTAAATTTAAATTGTGGTTACCATAATTTAATTATTATAAAAGGGCATTTGCAATGCCCTTTTTAATTTTTAGGGAATTTTACTTCTATTTTTAATCCAGTGCCTTCATCGGGTTTATCTAAATGAATAGATCCATGATGGAGATTGGCAATTTGCTCGACAATGGCAAGGCCTAAACCGCTTCCTTGTGCATTACTTCCTATTACACGGAAAAAACGTTCGAATACACGGGCACGTAATTTAGGAGGGATTCCAGGCCCATTATCTATCACTTGTAAAAGAATGGTTTCTGGTAAGTTTGAAATGACTACTTTTACCATACCTCCGGGTGGCGTATAGCGTATCGCATTATCGACAAGATTACGGATTAAAACGTGTAAACCTATTGAGTTACCTAATAACTTATATTCAGCATCTTTAGCGATAAGCTCTATTTCAATTTGTTTTAAAACAGCTTGGGGTGCTAATTGGGCAATGACTTCCGCTGCTATACGCGCCAAATTAACTTGGGTGAAATGTTCCGGCATAATTGTTTCCGGGCTTAAACGGCAAAGTGTCAATAATTGTTGGATGACATGGGCACAACGATCGACACTTGCGATGACTTGTTTTAAATGTGTATAACATTCTTGTGAATCGATGGCTTTAAGGGCGAGTTGTGCTTGGGTTTTTAAAGCAGCCAGTGGTGTGTGAAGTTCATGTGCAGCATCGGCAGCAAACCGTTGCTCACGTTCGAATGCTTGCTGTAGTCGTAAAAAAAGTTTATTGAGTTCATCGACTAAAGGACTAATTTCCACAGGAACTTCATTGAGATCAACGGGATCAAGGTGATCAGCGGCACGTTCAGCCACTTCTTTAGCAAAAAAGCGAATGCTTTTTAAGCCGCTACCAATGATCAGCCAAATGAAAAGCCCTGATAAAGGATAAATGAGCAGAGTGAGGTAAGTGTCATCGATAAGCATATGACGAATCATGCTATAACGTGATGTATATTGCTCAGCGATAGCAAGAATTACTCCTTGTTGACGGTCATAAATAGTAAAGGTACGCCACTTTTTTCCTGCAATCGTTTTATCACTTAGTCCTGGTTTACCAATGAGTGGGATGTTAGGTGCTTTAGGTGAGTTTAATAATAATTTACCATCACCATTCCATAATTGAAATTTATAACGATTATTTTCGTGCGTTATTCCATTATTTGAATCTGTATTATCAATAAATTTTTTGCTAGGAAATGTGTTGGCGTTTAACTGGAATTGAATTGCTTTAAGTTTAGAAGGTGTTAAAAGATGTGGCGTATGCGTGATAGATTTGAGCAATGAACCGGTTTCTACGAGTAGGCTATCTAAACTATCGTTAATAGCTTGACCATCAATGTAATAATTACCAAATGCCGTGATGATAATCGTAGCGACAACGGTCGTTAGTAGATTAAATAGTAAAAATCGCCTAATTGATAGAATCGTATACATTAATTGTTTTCCTTTTCTGCCATGTAACCTACACCACGAATGGTGCGAATAAAATTAATTCCTGCTAACTTTTTTCGTATATTATGTACGTGCACTTCAAGTGTATTGCTATCGATTTCATCATCCCAGCCATAGAGGCATTGGTTTAGAGAGTCACGAGAAATAACATGTCCGGCGTTTTCTAATAATTTTTGCAATAAACTAAATTCTCGGCGTGAAAGATTTACCTCTTGCCCCTTAGCAGTAACAGAAAATGAGCTTGGATCGAGTTCAATATCGCGATACGTTAAAATAGGGGCTGCACGATTACTTGAGAAGCGTCGTTGCAAAGCACGGATTCTTGCGGATAACTCATCTAAATCAAAGGGTTTAGTCATGTAGTCATCAGAACCACTATCTAAACCTTTTATCTTATCTTCTACAGAATGACGTGCTGTTAGAATTAGAACAGGAGTAGTTACACCTGCGGCACGCATTTCGCTTAAAATTTTTAAACCGGCTAAGCCCGGTAAGTTCAGATCGAGTAAAATAACATCAAAGGTTTCTACTTTGATAAAACTTAAGGCGGTTCGGCCATCAGTAAGCCAATCTACGGTATAACCGTAATGTTTAAGCCCCTTATGAATGCCATCGCCTAAGGATTCATCATCTTCAACTAAAAGAATACGCATAGTTTCCTCTTTTATTATTATAATTTTGTAGAATTAGACCATGTTGTGGTAGTCAAAAAAAACTGACCAATCAGGAGTATCGTCATTTGGCACGGTGATGATAAGACAGGTATTTTCTGCCGTTTCGTTACTGCACACCTTGGCATTCTTCACCATGATACTTGAAAATACACTTAATAATGATACATCCAGTTAAACAATAAACCTCTTTTTTCTAATTAAGTATTTGAGTTCCACATGGGGAAGGTAAAGAAATAGTAATTTACATTAAGGTAAATTAATCAAAGTCCTTGTCCAGGTGAAATTAAGTGCAAAACACTTATTTTAAAAGTAGTCTAATAGAACTTCATCAGCTATGAAATGTCAATACGATCTTGGGTTAAAACGATGTTGTTATGGTTCTGAGGGGAAGCTAAGTAGTTTCCATCCCATGGTATTAAAACGGCGTATTGATCCATAGTTTATTATGCAACAACACAATTAAAACATAAAGTTTATCCCTTCAATAAGCTTAGAAATGCAGAAGTTGTTAAACAGGTAATCCCTAATTTTTTGGCTTGACTGAATTTTGAACCAGGATTTTTTCCCAGTAAAATATAGTCTGTTTTTTTACTCACGCTGTTACTAACTTTTGCTCCTTGTGTTTGAAGTAGGTTTGTAGCTTCTTCACGTGTCAAACCTTCTAAACTTCCTGTTAAAACAAAAATTTTTCCATTTATGGCAGATTTCTTTTTTACTGGAGTTGATTTTGGCCAATGAATACCTGCTGCCAGAAGACGTTGGATGATTTCTGTATTATGGATTTGTTTAAAAAATTTTTTAATATGCATGGCGACGATGGGCCCAATATCAGGAATAGTTTGCAGGAGCTCTTCATTCGCTTGCATTAAAGGTTTAAGCGCTTGAAAATGATTAGCCAGGGATAAAGCCGTGGAAATACCTACATCGCGAATACCAAGGGCATAAAGAAAGCGTGTGAACGTTGTTTTTTTGCTATTTGCGATGGCATTACATAATTTCGCAGCGGATTTTTCTCCCAAACGTTCTAAATCAGCAAGTTGTGAAGGTATTAATGTATATAAATCTGCAACATCTTTAATAAGTGCTTTTTCTACAAATTGGTCGACAATTTTGTCTCCTAAACCTTCAATATTCATAGCTTTTCGTGAAGCAAAATGTTTGATTGCTTCTTTAAGTTGTGCCGGGCAATATAAAGCACCATTACAGCGTGCAACAGATTCTGTGGCCGATTTTGTAACTTCTGAACCACAGATAGGGCAGTGCTTCGGGAGCTTTACAGTAAGTGCGTGTTTAGGGCGTTTTTCTTTGATAACATGAACGACTTCTGGAATGACATCACCGGCACGACGCACCTTAACCGTATCACCTACGCGTATATCCTTACGTTTTATCTCATCGATATTGTGTAAGGTAGCATTACTAACGGTAGCTCCACCTACAAAAACAGGTTCTAAGCGTGCTACAGGGGTTAATGCACCGGTACGTCCCACTTGAAATTCAATGGCTAATACATGGCTTATGGCTTCCTGGGCTGGGAACTTATGGGCTAATGCCCAACGCGGATCACGTGATTTGAAACCCAACTGTTTTTGTAATGCAATGGAGTTTACTTTATAAACGACACCATCGATTTCATAAGGGAGATTTGTTCGTAACTCGGCAATTTTATAGTAGTAGGCTAAACAGGCTGCAATACCTTTAGCACTTTCGGTTTGTGGACATCGCGGCAATCCCCAATTTTTGAATTGTTGCAAAATTTCTATGTGTGACTCTGCTAATTTTCCTTTTTTAAATTCCCCTACACTATGTGTAAAAAAGGCTAAGCTACGTTTTGCTGTTATTTTCGGATCTAATTGACGTAGGCTACCCGCAGCAGCATTGCGTGGATTAACAAAAGTTTTTTCACCTGATTGCTGTAGTCGATTGTTGAGTTGTTGAAAAGCTTTTTTAGGTATATATACTTCACCCCGAACTTCTAAAATTTCTGGGTAATCTGAACCTCTAAGTTGTAAAGGAATTGTCGAAATAGTGCGAATATTGAGGGTAATATCTTCACCGATATTTCCATCACCGCGAGTTGCTGCACGAATTAATTTTCCTTGTTCATACTTCAGGCTAACAGCAATACCGTCTAATTTTGGCTCGCAAGCATATTCAATTGTTTTATCACTAGCTAATCTATCTTGAATACGTTTATTAAAGGCTAAAACTTCTTTTTCTGAGAAAGCATTTTCCAATGAAAGCATAGGTATAGCATGTTCAACTTGGCGGAAACTTCTTAAAGGCGTAATTCCTACACGTTGGGTGGGTGAATCATTCGTAATAAGTTCAGGAAATTGTTTCTCTAATGCTTGTAAATCACGAAATAATACATCGAAATTGGCATCGCTAATCGATGGATCATCTAGAACATAATAGCGATAATTATGCTCATTGATGTTTTTTTTAAGTTGTTCAACTTTTTTTATTATAGCGACGGATGGTTTAGGCATAAGCGTGAAGTTGTGAACGATAATAAGTTAATAAATTTGGTGTAATGGGTTGTCGTTGTCCATCACAAAGGGTTCCACCTAAATCTTGAATAAGAAGTTGTGCTGTTTCTAACATTAATTCAAAAGAGTTATGACTATTTTTAATATTATTAGGTGACATAAATAAACACAATCCAGGCAAGAGAATTTCGCCAATAAGAGTAAGGTCAAAAGTGCCGGGTTCTACAGCCGAAGCTAGGCTAAAAAGGCGTTCTTTTTTTTTGTCTTGATCGGAAAAATAATGAAAGATATTCATTTCACCATAGTGAAATCCAGCACTACTAAGGGTTTGTATTAGTTCATAGCCTTTATAAGGGCGTTCTTCTGCAGCCATTAATTGTAGAATTATAAGTGTTTCCGGCGTGTTTGATTGTCTTTCCGCTGTTTGAGGAGAAAATTGAGTGAAAGGTAATGGCTGCAGTTGTACTCTTGCTGAGTAATTAGGCTCTTCTTCTGTAAAAACTTTCGGAGATTGTGAAAAAACTGTTGTCCTTTTTTCTTTTCTAAAGAAATTTCCGTATTGCCAAATGACCAAAATTAATCCAAAGATTCCAAGAAAAACAATACTAGGCAGAATAATCAGTAAGTAATCAATATCCATAGATAATAAAACCTCAGCAAATAAAGATTTTTCCTATATAATTTGGAATACAATATAAAGATTTATTAGAATTTTTTACAAACTGGGTAATTTGCTTAAGTTCAAGGCGAACGATTGGCGAGGACTGGAGTTTACATGAGTAAATGAGAACCAAAGCCAGACATTTAACAATGAAACCAAGCAAATTACCCAGTTTGTAAAAAATTCTATTGTAGACTTAAGCTATTGCAATCGCCATCGCTTTTTCAACGTCTACTGCGACTAAACGTGATACACCGGGTTCATGCATAGTGACGCCGGCTAAATGTTGCGCCATTTCGATAGCAACTTTATTATGGCTGATAAAAATAAATTGTACATCCTGGGACATTTCTTTTACCAACTTGCAAAATCGGAGCACATTTGTATCATCGAGTGGTGCATCGACTTCATCAAGCATACAAAAAGGTGCTGGGTTGAGTTGAAAAAATGAAAAAACCAACGCTATTGCAGTGAGTGCTTTTTCTCCCCCAGAAAGTAATTGGATGCTACTATTTCGTTTTCCTGGCGGTTGCGCCATTATGCAAATGCCACTGTTTAATAAATCAGGATCTTGTAGCTGTAATGATGATGCTCCTCCTGAAAATAAGCGGGGAAATAAAGCGCTGAAGTTTTGATTTATCTTATCAAAGGTTTCTTTAAAACGACTGCGTGTTTCTTTATCCATTTTTTGTATGGCTGTTTGTAATGTTTCTAGCGCTTCTATTAAGTCTTGATATTGTGTATCTAAATAGGTTTTTCGTTCCAGAACTGATTCATGTTCTTCCAAAGCAGCTAGGTTAACAGCACCAATTTGCTCGATACGAGATGTAATTTCAGTAAGTTGAGTTTCATAAGTATGTATATCCGCATCTGTTGGTAATTCTTTTAAAAGCCTATCTATTTCATAGTTTTGTTCTTGTAGTTGCTCTGTCAACGTTTTAGCACGCACACGAAGTTCTTGACATTGTAAACGTTGCTGCTCCAAGTCATCGCGATCCATAGTAAGCTCGGTTTCTAAAGATTGTATTTGTTTTTCTTTGTCCTTAAGTTGTTGTTCCATTTCTTGTAACTTAGTTTGCTTTACTTTGAGTTGGCTAGCTAAATGATTACGATGATCTGTTTGTGTAGTTAGTGCTTGTTTTGTTGCATGTAGCGGATTTTCTGCGCCTTCTAGTGTTTTTTGAAGATCCGAAATACGTTTTTTGGCCTGCTCTTGTTGGTTTTGCAAGCGAGAAATGGTATCTTGCATTGTCTTTAATTGATGTTCAACTGTTTGTTTACGTAACTCTAGTTGATGGAGTTGTGTTTCATTATTTTTTGCTTTTTCTGCGGTTTGATTAAATTCTGTTTGTAATACAGTTTTATTTTCTAGCAATATTTTACGTTGTTTTTCAACTTCAGTAAGTTCTGTTTGTGTTGTTTTTTGTTCCTGCTCTACTTGATTTAACTTTGTTTGTGTTTCATCAAATTGTTGCTTGTTTTCTTGAAGCTCTTGTTGGATATATTGTAGTCGTTGTTGCGCTTGCGTTAAGCGAATTGTTTTGACTTGCTGTTGTGCTTTTAAATCCCCTTGATTGGACAATAGCTCACTTAATTGTTTTTGTTTTGCTAATTGTTTTTCTTCAAGCTCTTTGAGTTGCATTTGTATCGCTAAGTAATCAGTTTGTTTTTTGTCAATACAAGTTTGAAGGTCTATTTGTTCTTTTTTTAAAGCGTTTATTTCTCGTTCCCGTTGTAATAAGCCTGTTTTGGCAGATCCATTTTTACTTAAACTAACCCAGTGATTACCCAGGCAGATTCCTTCACGTGTGATAATAGACTCATAACCTTTTAATTGTTTAGTATGAGCCAATGCTTCTGTGAGTGTTTCAGCGGCATAAACACCGACTAATAAATTATCCAATGGCCAAGGTGCAGTTAATTTTGAACTTAGTAGTTTTAAAGGTAATTCGGATATAAAAGTTGATGTAATTTGATGACAAGGAATTGATTTCGTCATTAAGCTAACAGAACTATTTGGCAGGGATTGATTTAAGAAATCGTCTAAGGAATCGCGGTCTGTGAAGCAAACGGCTTGCATATGCTGATTTAAGGCAATTTCTACTGCACGTTCCCAACCTGATTCTACTTGTAATAATTGAACCAGACGTGGATGTTCCGTTAAGTTATGTTGTCTAAGCCAAGTTAATAGTGATTGTTCACGTTGTCCTAAGGCTTCTTGTTGCAGCGCTATTAACGAAGCACTCTGACCTTGATTGGTTTGCAAACGGCTTTTATATGTATCTAATTCTTTAGCTAATCGCTGTAAGATAGTGCATTGTTCATTGATTTGTTCTCTTATTTGTCCTTGATCGGATTGTGTGGTTTGTTGTTTTTGCTGTGAATCACTCAGTGCTTTTTCAAGTGCTTTAGTGTCATTGTCATCGGCAAGAATCAGATTTTGTTCGGCTTTTTCTTGCTCTAAACGTTCAAATCGTTTTTTTAAGTTTTGGCATTGTTGCTGAAAGTATTGGCTTTTGGTTTGTGCAATACGGTTTTGTTGTGTCAATTGAGCCACATTTTTTTGAAATTTTTCCCACTGTGTTTGCCAGTTTTTTAAATCAAAATTAATTTTTTGTAAGGCAGTTTGGCTTTGTTCAGCAATTTCTTTAGTCTCTTTCCATTCTTTATTGAGTGTTGCTGTCGTTTGATTCAAGCCTATTTGTGTAGTAAGGTTTTCTTGAAGTTGTTGCGTTAGAAGAATATTTTTTTGCGTAAGTTGCGTGTCTTCCTGTTGATTATGTTTAAACTGTGTCGTTTCTCTATGTAGTTTTTCTTCTAAACGGATTATTTCATTTCCTAGTTCATAATAATGAGTTTGTAGCGTATCGTATTGTGTTCTTTCTTCGTTAAGTTGTTCGCGTTCCTGTGCTATATTTTTTAGCAAAGTCTGTTGTTCATTCTGTAATTCATTAACTCGCGTTGCGGTAGCTTTGATAGTGTTTAATTGCGATTGTAATTGATCGTTGTATGTACGATAGCGGAGTGTTTGTAAGTGGGCCTTTAGCAAACGCTCTTCATGTTTGAATGTTTTATAGCGTTCTGCTGCATTGGCTTGACGTTGTAAGTGTTTAGCTTGCTTGGCAAGTTCTTCACGCAGATCATTGAGGCGGTTTAGATTTTCTTGTGTATGTTCTAATCGATTTTCGGTTTCGCGACGTCGTTCTTTATATTTGGAAATTCCGGCAGCTTCTTCTATAAAAGCGCGTAATTCATCTGGCTTGGCTTCTACAAGCCGTGAGATCATTCCTTGTTCAATAATAGCATAGCTTCGAGGGCCTAAACCCGTGCCTAAAAAGATATCTCGAATGTCTCGTCGACGACACCGAGTGCCGTTAAGGGTGTAAATAGATTGACCTTCGCGTGTAATTTCACGCCGGATAGAAATTTGCACATAACTGCTATATTGACCGCCAAGGCTAGCATCTGAGTTGTCAAAGTTGAGTTCAATGGATGCTTGTCCGAGTGGTTTACGGGTGGTACAGCCATTAAAGATAACATCGTCCAAAGATTGTCCACGTAATTGTTTAGCAGAGCTTTCGCCCATTACCCAACGTATGGCATCGATAATATTCGATTTGCCACAGCCATTGGGCCCTACAATTGCCGTAAGATTGCTAGGAAAGGCAAGGGTAATAGGGTCTACGAAAGACTTAAAACCGGCTAATTTGATGCTTTCTAGACGCATAAAAACTAAATATTGGATTTAAGGCTGAAAGTATAGCATTTCATAGAATATATAGATAAATGAATGAAAAATAGAGAACCGTATGAAAAAAATAAAAACAGTCTAAACCTCCCCTTTAAGGCGAGGTTTAGACTAAAAAGTCCCTATAGAAAGAAATTATTGAACTGGATGTAGTTTACCGTCTCGACCTTGGTAATATCTTACTTGATTGTTAGTGTTAGTTCCTGTACCGCGTCCTAGCGCACTACCAGCCATTGCACCGATTGCTGCACCACCGATAGTCGCTACGGTTCGGCCTGTACCGCCACCGACTGTGTTACCTAAAAGACCACCAGCCACTGCACCCGTTAATCCACCTGCAACTGCACGTTGATCAGGAGACATAGTGTCACAAGCAGTTAGCCCAATTAAGGCAACCCCGATTAATAGAAAAGAATTGAACTTTTTCATGATTTTAACTCCATGAAGTAAATTTTGGTGTATTTTTATTCATTGTCTTTATAAGAAAAGTATAGGTAGGGGGTGGGTGATTTACCAGATCCTGTATACTCATTCCCTAATTTGCTTATTGTTAGTTCCAAAAAGTGAACAGAAAACCTGTTTTGTAACATAATGATTATTTATTCTTAGAAAGAAAGAAGGAAGTTTTATGAAAAATATCCAGCTTAAAATTTTGGATTCACGACTTGGAGAAGCATTTCTGCCTGCCTATGCAACTAAGGGTTCTGCGGGTTTAGATTTACGCGCCTGCCTAGAAGAAACCATTCAATTATTGCCTAATCAGGTAGAGATGATCCCGACCGGTTTGGCGATTCATATTGCTCAAGTGGATATAGCAGCGGTAATTTTGCCTCGCTCTGGCTTAGGCCATAAACATGGCATAGTCTTAGGCAATTTGGTGGGTTTGATCGATTCTGACTATCAAGGCGAGCTTAAAATTTCTTGTTGGAATCGAGGTCAGGATAGCTTTACTATTCAACCCGGTGATCGGATTGCCCAGCTAGTATTTGTTCCTATTGTAAGAACGGAGTTCAATATTGTTCTTGAATTTGCAGCCACCGAACGTGGAGAAGGTGGCTTTGGTCACTCAGGTGTCGAATAAATTTTTAACCCAAGCTTTTTCATCTATTTAATTAATAATAGCGCTTTATTTGATTTTAAAAATATTAATCTGGTCTTGAGAATTTGTAGTTTCATTAACACTTTCTTTGGTTTTTTTATTTTTGAAAAATTCGGAAACTCTAGTCGATTCTGAAGATTTTCGTTTTGGTGTTTGTGGTTGTTTAGTGTATGCAAATAGGTGAGCGATTGAACCTTCGGGAGGTTTTCTTAGAAAATTAATTGCTGATTCTTTAAAATTCATTAACTTATTATAGAATTCTTTGCTAAGTTCAAGTTCATCTTTTAGCTTAGTTACTTCATCAAAAGTGTCGATAACAAGTTGAATAGCAGCGTTAATTTTTTTATCGCATTGATTAGCATAACTTTTGGGTAGTAGTTTTTTTTCTTCATGTAGGCAATAAATACAGGCTTTGTAGGATCTTATAACATCGAATATTGTTTTGCATACCTCATTTTTTGGTTTTGAATCTAATAAGTTCCACTGTAGGGTTGCTAAATAGTCAAAAGCATCTGCGAGTAGATTAAAAATTATGGGCGGTAGATGTTTTTCTGACGCGTTTTTTTCTTCAAGTAGGGTGTGATTTTCTCGAATATACTGACAATGTTCAGCTAATTTCTGAGTTAAACTACTTATATCTTTTATTCGATCTTCAGCATTATTTTCTGTATTCATTGGCTCACATGCCACGTGCTTTTTTAAAACGATGTAGCGTTCTATGATAGAGAGCCTTTTATCTAATATTTTTATTAATTTTTCATCCTTTTCATAGAGTGAAATTTCTTTATTTATTCCTTGTTTGTACTCATCAAATAGTTTAGATATCGTTCCATTTTGAAAAGCTACTTCAGGAAGAATGGTCAATATGCGTTCTTCGGTAGGCAATACATTTTTGTTCCAATTTTCCACAGATATTTTTTTATTGATAGGCATGATATATCCGAAATTATATATGAAAATTTGTTTATCGAGATATTTTTTAATAGAAAAATAAATGAATACAGGCAGAATACTTTTTTTTTCTTAAAATAAGATTAATACCACAGGAAATAGTTGGTAAAAAAAGGGAATCATGTGAAAAATTAGCTAAAAGTGAAGAGTAAAACAAAAACGCTGGAAGAAGTTGTGTAATAGTTTAAGCTTTTAGAATTTTGAATTTTCCTTCTTCTTCTGAACGAGAATAGATTTTGAAAAATAGCGCCTTAAGCTATCTTGCAGTAAGTTCATTTAAACAAATGTATTTAATCTCTAGATAGTCTTCAATGCCGTATTTTGATCCTTCGCGGCCTATACCGGATTGTTTAAAACCACCGAAAGGAGCGACTTCGTTTGAAGTACGTCCAGTATTAATACCGACAATGCCATAGTCCAATTGTTTTGAAATTTGGAAGATCTGATTGATGTTATTTGAATAAAAATAAGCAGCAAGCCCGAAATCAGTTGCATTAGCTGCTGAAATTACTTCTTTTGTATCAGTGAATTTAAACAAAGCGGCGACAGGCCCAAATATTTCTTCTTTAGCAATCAACATCGTGGGTAAACAGTTTTTTAATACGGTAGGCTGGAAAAAACTTCCTCCTAGTTTATGTATTTTCCCACCACAAACAAGTTCTGCCCCTTTTTCAAGTGCGTCAGCGATATGTGTTTGTACTTTTTGAACAGCGGCTTGGTTGATAAGTGGCCCTTGTTGTACGCCTTTTACTAAACCAGGTCCCACTTTTAAAAGTTTGGCAGCATCACTAAACTTTTTAGTAAAAATATCGTAAATTTTTTCATGAATATAAAAACGGTTGGTACAAACACAGGTTTGTCCGCTATTGCGAAATTTTGAAGCGATGGCTCCGATAATAGCCGCATCAATATCGGCATCGGCAAAGACGATAAAAGGGGCATTGCCACCGAGTTCTAAGGAAACCTTTTTTACTTGCGAGGCACTGTTTTTCATAAGTAATTTGCCAATTTGAGTTGATCCAGTAAAAGATATTTTGCGTATGGCAGGGTGTTTAGTGAATGTATCACCAATGATTTCTGAATTACCTGTGATGACATTAAAAACGCCTTTCGGGATACCCGCTTTTTCGGCTAACACGGCAAGTGCGAATGCAGAAAAGGGTGTTAATGAGGAGGGTTTAATCACTACAGTGCATCCAGCGGCCAAGGCGGGTGCACATTTTCGTGTAATCATGGCATTGGGGAAGTTCCAAGGTGTAATGGCGCCGACAACACCGATAGCTTGTTTGTTTACAAATAAATGTTGTCCGGGTTGTTTTGTTGGAATGATGTCTCCATAAATACGTTTGGCTTCTTCGGCAAACCATAAAATAAAAGAAGCTCCATAGCGAATTTCTTCTTCTGCTTCTTTAAGTGGTTTTCCTTGTTCGGTGGTTAATATAAAAGCAAGATCGTTGCAATGTTCCAGAATTAGCGAATGCCATGCTGTAAGTGAATGCGCACGTTCAGCTGCGGTTTTGGATTGCCAATTTGGCCATGCATCTTTAGCTGCAACAATGGCATTTTCTATAGCTTCATTGGTTAAATCGGGTACATTTCCTATTATTTTCTGGGTCGCAGGATTATAGACGCCTATAGTTTTTTTACTTTTTATCCATTTGCCATTGATATAACATTTTTCTGAAAAAAGTTGTTTATTAAGTGTCATAACTAAAACCTCACTTTACTTGATGGTCTTTGTTAATAGTGACTTGGAGTAAACGAATTTGTCGGTTGTCTGCTCGTAATACCTTGAATTGAAATTGCGAGAAGGTAAGACTTGCGCCGCGTTTAGGTAGATAACCAAATTTATTTGCAATAAATCCACCGATAGTATCGAATTGTTGGGTTGGGAATTCAGAATTAAAAAGCGTGTTAAAATCTTCAATAGGCATCAGCGCTTTTACTTGAAATTGATTAGGGTTTTGTTCGGTTACAAAAACTTCTTCATTGTCATCGTATTCATCTTCAATTTCTCCAACGATTTCTTCAAGCACGTCTTCAATCGTAACAAGACCTGAAACAGCACCATATTCATCGACGACAATAGCCATATGGTAATGTTTGTGTTGAAATTCTTCGAGTAAACTGTCTAAACGTTTACTTTCAGGTATAAAGACAGCAGGGCGTATTATATCGTGAATATTAAACATCTCATGCTGTGTTAAGGGATCATATTTAAGTAAGTCTTTAGCAAGTAATAATCCACTCATTTCTTTTTGTATGGCATCAAAAACAGGAAAACGAGAATGGCCTGAATCTATCACAATGGGTAAAATTTCATTGAGTGAGGCGTTGTCTGAAATTACCGTCATTTTAGCACGGGGAACCATGATATCTCGTACATGACGGCCCGATATCTGTAATACACCCTCTATCATTTTTAGTGCTTGTGTGTTGATTAGTTTACGTTGTTGTGAAATGCGTAATACCTGAATTAATTGTTCTCTATTCCTAGGTGTGCCTAATAAAATTTGATGAACGCGTGTGAACCAGGGCTGACATTTTTTTTTTCTTTTAAGATTATCCTCAGTAAGGGTTTTCATAACCTAATTCCTCTAATAATTGAATTTCCAGTGTTTCCATTTTTAATGCTTCTTTGGAAAGTATATGATCATAACCAATTAAGTGTAGGCAACCATGTATGATTAAATGAGCCCAGTGTGCTAAACGTGTTTTTTGTTGCTGTTTTGCTTCTTTATTGACAAGTTCAGCGCAAATAACAAGATCTCCTAATAAAGGTGAATAAACGTCGGGCGGTGGTTCAAAAGGAAAGGATAAAATATTGGTTGGCCCTCTTTTATGACGATAAGTCTCGTTTAGATAAATACTTTCTTTTTTATTGACTATGCGAAGTGTGATGTTAGTTAAAGAAGTCCGGTTGATGAGAGCCTTATTTATCCAGCGTTGTAAATAGTAACGAGTAGGAATAAACGATTTACGTGATATGATTTGTAAGGCTATTTTAATCTGTTTTTTTTTGGGTTTTGTGTTTCTCATAGGCCTGCAATATGGCTTTTACGAGGGGATGTCTGACACAATCACTTGTATCAAAGCAAGTAATGGCGATTTCCTTTATATCCTTTAAGATATTTAAAGAATGGTATAATCCAGAAAACTCTAAGCCGCGAGGTAAATCAGTTTGTGTGATATCGCCGTTAATCACTACTTTGGAATTGAAACCAACACGGGTTAAGAACATTTTCATTTGTTCTTTAGTGGTATTTTGTGCTTCATCTAGAATGATAAAAGCATTATTTAAAGTGCGGCCTCGCATATAAGCTAAAGCAACCACTTCGATTATGTTTTGTTCTACGCATCGAGATACTTCTTCGGGCCCTAACATTTCGATCAACGCATCATAGAGTGGACGAAAATAAGGGTCGAGCTTTTGGAAATAATCTCCGGGTAAAAAACCTAATTTTTCACCTGCTTCAACGGCAGGCCTTACTAATATAATACGACTTATTTTTTCTTGCTCTAAAGCAGCTACTGCACATGCGACGGCTAAATAAGTTTTTCCCGTGCCAGCGGGTCCTAAACCAAAGTTAATATCGTGATTTAAAATATTTTTTAGATAGTTTGTTTGGTTTAAGCCGTGTGGTTTGATCTTAGCGCGTCTTAATTTAATGTAAGTGTGCGGTGGTATGTTTTCAGATATATTAGGTTTGGTTTGTACAGTTTGTAGTTCTAAATGGATAGTGTCCGCTGTCAATGGTGTTTTACCTTGCGTTTGAGCGTAGAGGGAATGTAAAACCTTAACAGCGGCTTCAACTGCAGAAAGTGGACCATTAATTTGAAAGTCATGGCCACGGTTGTAAATACAAACTTTAAGCTGCTGTTCAATTTGACGTAAATGTTGATCAAAAGGACCACAGAGATTCGCTAATCGGTGATTATCTACAGGATTAAGTTGGAAACTATAAGGCTGTGCGTTCAAGTGCTTACTAATTCTCCTCGTAAAGAGTTTTTTAATACTTCAGTGATAGTGACAGAGACTATATGTCCAATTAAGTGACTATCTCCTTTAAAGTTTACCACACGATTATTTTCTGTACGTCCTTGCAATACATCTCTACTTTTTTTAGAAGGACCATCGACGAGTATTTTTTGTACACTTCCAAGCATTTGCTCACTTATGGCCTGTCCTTGAAATACTAGGAGATTTTGCAGAATCTGTAAACGTTGTTTCTTAGTATCTAAACCTACATTATCTGGTAACTCAGCTGCTGGGGTACCTGGACGACGACTGTAAATAAAACTGAATGAGTAGTCGAAGCCAATGGATTCAATCAAATTCAGTGTTTTCTGAAAATCGTCGTCTGTTTCACCAGGAAAACCAATGATGAAATCAGAGGAAATGGCAATATCAGGTCTAACTTTACGCAATTTTCGAATTTTAGATTTAAATTCTAATTCAGTATAGCCACGTTTCATGGCGGCTAAAATGCGATCAGAGCCGCTTTGTACTGGTAGATGTAAATGATTAACCAATTTAGGGACATCAGCATAGGCTTGGATCAATCGGTCGGAAAAAGCGAGCGGGTGTGAAGTAGTAAATCGGATACGATATATGCCTTCTAAAACTGAAATATAACGTATTAAGTCGGCTAAATCAGCAATACCGCCTTCGTGACGAGGACCTTGATAATCGTTAACATTTTGTCCTAATAGAGTGATTTCCCTAACACCTTGTTCACTAAGCGAGACAATTTCTGTGAGAACATCATCTAGAGGACGGCTAATTTCTTCGCCACGCGTGTAAGGGACAACGCAAAAGCTACAGTATTTATTACATCCTTCCATAATTGAAACAAATGCACGCACACCCTCTGCACGTGGTGTAGGCAAATGATCAAACTTTTCAATTTCAGGAAATGAGATGTCGACAATCGAACGTTTCTTTTCTAAAACGTGATTAATGAGTTCTGGTAGGCGATGCAAGGTTTGTGGGCCAAATACAATATCTACAAAGGGTGCACGGCTAAGAATTCCCGCGCCTTCTTGGCTGGCAACACAACCGCCCACACCAATGATAAGATGCGGACGCTTAGCTTTTATTTTACGCCATTGTCCCACTTGAGAGAAAACTTTTTCTTGTGCTTTTTCACGAATGGAACAACTATTTAATAGAACAACATCGGCCTCAAAGGGATCATCAGTCAAAACCAGATGATGTGAATGATGTAAAAGATTGGCCATACTGTTAGAGTCATATTCATTCATCTGGCAGCCGTGGGTTTCAATGTATAATTTTTCTAACATACTTGTTTTATAAGTCTATCCGGGTGGATTAAGTTTTTGTTTAAGTAAACTATTCAGTTGTTGAGGATTTAATTTTCCTCCGGATGCCTTCATAATTTGACCGACAAAAAAGCCATAGAGTTTATCTTTACCGGCTCGATATTCAGCTAATTGTTGGGGGTTTGCGGCTAACACTTCATCAATTATGTGAGCAATTGCTGTTTGATCGGTGACTTGGCGTAAACCTTGTTCTTGAATAATATCATCCGCGGTTTTTTTACTTTCCCAAAGTATTTCAAAAATATCTTTAGCAATTTTGTTTGAAATTGTGTTATCAGCAATACGTTGAAGTAAACCGGCAAGTCGTTCTGGAGATAAAGGCGATTCATTAATACTTAGATTCGTTTTATTTAATGCGGCTGAAACTTCACCCATAATCCAATTAGCTGCTAATTTAGTAGGGATTTTTTGTTTAACGACAGTTTCAAAGTAATCGGCTAATTCACGACTATTGGTAAGCAAGCTGGCATCATAAGCGTTCAGCCCATAGTTTTTCTGAAAACGTTGATTTTTTTGGTTAGGTAATTCTGGTAAGGTGCTACGCAATTTTTCTATAAAATCCGCTGTTAGTACAATTGGACATAAATCAGGATCAGGGAAATATCGATAGTCATTGGCATTTTCTTTGTCGCGCATGGGACGGGTTTCGTGTTTATCAGCATCATATAAACGGGTTTCTTGATTAATATTTTCGCCATTTTCTAATACCTGAATTTGACGTTCTATTTCATATTGAATAGCTTTTTCAATAAAACGAAATGAATTTAAGTTTTTAATTTCTACACGCGTTCCTAACGGCTTACATTTTTTCCGTACAGAAACATTGGCATCGCAGCGGAATGAACCTTCTTGAAGGTTTCCATCACAAATTTTTAAATAACGTATTAACGTGTGTAATGTTTTTAAATAGGCAACCGCCTCTTTTGGTGAAGCTAAAGCAGGTTCCGATACGATTTCCAACAAAGGGACGCCGGCACGATTAAGATCAATACCGCTCATGTCGGCCAACCCTTCGTGTAGTGATTTGCCGGCATCTTCTTCTAAATGTGCACGTGTAATTCTTACCGATTTACGTTCACCGTTTTCCAAGTCAATATCTAAGTGTCCAGGGCCTATTAT
>JAVHYG010000112.1 GCA_031119195.1 Rickettsiella sp.
CAATTTGCTAATATCCTAAAGGAACGAACGATTTTATAAAATCGGGTTTACACGAAAAAAATGCGCTATTATGGTTTGGAAAACGTCCGCCTGATCTCTCTTTGATTACGCGGGCAAGAAGTGTCGATTGGGTGTATAATTATTTACTTGGGTTTTATCCAGATAACACAAGGCCCTTTGGAGTTAATAATAATTTAATTAAAAACACAGTAATGCCAGATGCCTTAGCAATATTACAAAAAAATGCGTCTTATTATCAATTAAAAAGTAACACTAAAAATCTAAACTATAAAACATTTGAATTAGAAGAAGTCGTAATAGATCTCATTAATTTTTTAGCTTATATAGCAGAACCCACAAAAACTGCTCGACAATCTCTGGGTTTAAAAGTATGCGGTTTTTTGCTATTTTTCTCGTGTTTGAGTTATTTTTTAAAAAAACAAATTTGGAAAAATATATAAAGTAAGTTAGCTTTGAATATACTATTTGGATCGCATGACAAGATTGTAAATTTAACCCATCTTTTCACAATGGAACTTTCAAGAAGAAAATCGTTTTCACGACGAATGGTATAACACTACTGATATCTTTTATGGAGAACCTTTTATATGGCACAACCTGCCGGTAAACGTTCAACAATGAGTTTATATATGAGCAACGATGATCCTTACAGCCATAGGGTACGCATCGTACTCGCTGAAAAAGGCATTAGCGCGGAGATGTTTGATATTTCTTCGCCTGAAATCCTGGAAAAAGTTTTACAACATAATCCCTACGGTAGTGTCCCTATCATCATTGATCGGGACTTAATCCTTTTTGAAACTAATATTATTACTGAATATCTCGATGAACGCTTTCCACATCCACCCTTGTTACCAGTTTATCCAGTAGCACGTGCCAAAAGTCGGCAGATGATCTATCGAATAGAACGAGACTGGTACCCTCTCCTACAACAGATTGAAAATCCCTTAAAAAATGATAAAGTAGGTAATGATTCGGAAAATGAAAAATTTGCTCAAGAAAAATTAGAGGATAGCTTAAATGGTATTGCTCCTGTTTTCGCAGGCAAAGAATATTTTATGAGTGACGAATTTACTTTAGTTGATTGTTGTTTAGCTCCCTTATTATACCGTTTACGTTATTTAGATGAGCAAAAAAACGAACGTAAAACTAACTTGGAACAAGCTATTCGACTTTATGAAGCGCGAGTGTTTGCGCGTCCTTCATTTAAAGCCACTTTAAATGAACTTGAATTTGGAGTAAAAACTTAAAATGATGATTTCAAATCGTTCTTATTTGTTACGTGCTTTTTATGATTGGATTGTTGACAATCGTTTAACGCCCTATATTCTAATCGATGCAGAGCTTCCACATGTGGAAGTGCCTAAACAATACGTGCAAGACGGTAAGATAACGCTTAACATTTCCCCAGATGCTGTTTTAAATTTAAAAAGAGATAATAAAGCCATTCAGTTTGAAGCCAGTTTTAATGGCCAATCCATGTTGGTTTATGCTCCTATTAAAGCCGTCCTAGCTATCTATGCACGAGAAAACGGTCAAGGCATGGTTTTTTCTGAGGAAGAAGACAATCAAGGTGATGGTGATGGTACACCACCTGAACCACCAAGAGTAAGACCAGGAGCACGTCCTAAATTATCCATCGTTAAATAAACAACATGCAAGTGCCGATAACTATAGGTTGGCGAGAGTGGGTATCTCTACCGGAGTTAGGAATACGTCATCTCAAAGCAAAAATAGATACCGGTGCTCGCACTTCAGCGTTGCACGCCTGCAGTGTAGCAAGACAAAAAGAAAAAATTTGTTTTATAATACGTCCACATTCTCGACATTCTCCAAAAAAAATAATCAAATGTAAGGCCGATTTAATTGATGAACGCGAAATAACAGATTCAGGCGGTCACAAAGAACTGCGTTATGTTATTAAAACACTAATTGTTATTGGTAAATATCAATGGCCTATTGAAATCACCCTAACTAGCCGAGATGACATGCGCTTTAAAATGTTGTTGGGACGTACCGCTTTAAAACACCGTTTTATTGTTGATCCTGGTCGTTCTTATTTAATAGTATAAAAATTAGTAACTATGAAAATTGCTATCCTTTCTCGTCGATCCCAACTTTATTCCACTCGTCGCTTAGCAGAAGAAGCAGCAAAGCGAGGGCATGAAATAAAAATAATCGATACTTTACGCTGTTACATGAATATAAACAGCAAAAACCCTTCTATTCATTACAAAGGAAAAATACTCGACAAATTTGATGCAGTTATCCCAAGAATAGGCGCATCTATAACTTTTTATGGTGCAGCATTGGTAAGGCAATTTGAAATGATGGGTGTTTTTGTTGCCAATGATTCAATCGCTATAACACGCGCACAAGATAAACTTCGATCGTTACAATTATTATCTCGTAAAGGAATTGGCTTACCCATTACCGGTTTTGCTTATTCTCCTGATGATATTCAAGATCTCATTAGTATGGTGGGTGGCCCTCCTTTAGTTATTAAAATTCTAGAAGGCACTCAAGGTATTGGTGTTGTCTTAGCAGAAACTCAACAAGCTGCAACGAGTGTTATCGAAGCTTTTTTAGATCTACAAGCCCATATCATGGTGCAAGAATATATTAAAGAGGCAAATGGAGCTGATATTCGTTGTTTTGTCGTTAACGGCAAGGTTATAGCCGCGATGCAACGTCAAGCCAAGTTAGGTGAGTTTCGATCCAATACACATCGGGGTGGAAGCACACAAATTGCCACGCTTACGAAAGAAGAACGTTTAGCAGCAATCGATGCAGCAAAAGGGATTGGATTAAATATCGCTGGTGTAGATTTATTACGATCTGATCGAGGGCCTTTAGTTATGGAAGTTAATTCATCTCCTGGATTAAAAGGGATAGAAGAAACTACAAAAAAAAATATAGCTAAACTGATTATTGAATTCATTGAGGAAAAAGTTACGGGAAAAAAAGAAAAAAAAAACCTAAAAAAGACCTAAAACCTGCATAATAACTGTCTAAAAGTCATCTCTAGTATTGAATAAGCCATTGTTGACTATGGGGTATTTGAAACGTATAAAACAAATTATGAAGAAAATTAATCAATTTGTTCCCCTTGCTACCCGATTACGCCCTAAGAATTTAGATGAATTTTACGGCCAAACTCATCTATTAGGCCCTGGAAAATCTTTACGCCATGCTATTTTACAAGGGCAATTACACTCTATGATTTTATGGGGTCCTCCAGGAACTGGAAAAACTACTTTAGCAAAATTAATGGCGAACCATGCCCAGGCTCGCTTTGAATCACTTTCTGCTTTACTTGCAGGTGTTAAAGAAATTCGTACTATCGCCGAGCGAGCAGAATTTGCACTCCATAAAGAATCTCCAAAAAATACATTAGTATTCATCGACGAAATCCATCGTTTTAACAAAGCACAACAAGATGCATTACTACCCTATGTAGAATCAGGTTTGTTTATATTGATTGGCGCCACAACAGAAAATCCTTCTTTTGAACTTAATAACGCATTATTATCCAGAACTAGAGTCTATATATTAAAAAAATTAAAAGAGAAAGAAATCATCGCGATCATCGATCACGCCCTAATAGATAGCGAATTTGGCCTAGGGAGTCAAAAATTAAGTATTTTAGAACCTATAAAAAAACAGTTAGCGAATATTGCTGATGGAGATGCACGGCAAGCTTTAAATTTCTTAGAAATTGCTGCGGCTTTAGCTGAAAATAATCATATTGATGAAAAAACCTTAGAAATTATTACTCATTCTAATTTAAGACGTTTTGATAAAAAAGGTGAATTTTTTTACGACCAAATTTCTGCTTTGCACAAAGCAGTTCGTGGATCTGATCCTGATGCTGCACTTTATTGGCTAGCACGTATGCTAGATGGTGGTTGTGATCCACTCTATATTGCTAGACGTATTGTGCGTATGGCAAGTGAAGATATCGGAAACTCCGATCCACGCGGCTTACAACTTGCACTGAATGCATGGGACATACAGGAACGTTTAGGAAGTCCTGAAGGCGAGCTTAGTTTAGCGCAAGCCGTTGTTTATTTGGCCTGCACTGCAAAAAGCAATGCAGTTTATACCGCATTTAAAGCAGCTATGGTCGATGCCAAAGAACATGGTTCGCTTGAAGTCCCATCACATCTGCGTAATGCGCCGACTAAACTCATGCGAGAATTAAATTATGGTAAAGATTACCGCTATGCACATAACGAACCTGATGCCTATGTTAAAGAAGAATCCTATTTTCCTAAAGAATTAGCTAATAAACAATATTATTTTCCCGTTTCACGTGGACTAGAGTTGAAAATAGCTGAAAAACTTGCACGCTTAAAAGCTAAAACATAATAATTCTGGTTTGCTACGCAGTCTTTGCCACTTGATAACGATATTGAAATTGCTTATTGTTGAAGTTTCTCTTAAACAGTTTTGATGTTAATAAAAATAAATTATGCCTGAATTACCCGAAGTTGAAACTACCCTACGCGGCATACAGCCTTTTATTCAAAAACAAACTATTCAAGCGTTTATTATTCGCCACTCTCATTTACGCTGGCCGATTCCTAAAGAAAACCTACAAAAATTAATGGGGTACAGTGTTAACCAAATAATACGACGCGGCAAATATTTATTATTAATTACCGATTTAGGTACCATCATTTTACACCTCGGGATGTCTGGACGATTACGTATCCTAGATGCGCCTACAACAGCAAAGAAACATGATCATGTCGATATAGTTTTTAATAACGGATGTACTCTGCGTTTTACGGATCCTCGCCGTTTCGGTGCTCTATTATTCACTAATGAAGCAAATCCTCTATCACATCCTCTACTCAAAAATTTAGGAGCTGAACCATTAACCCGTAACTTTACTTCTCACTTTTTGCAAAAGCTATTACATAATAAAAACGTTGCCATTAAATTAGCGCTCATGAATCAGCATATCGTAGTGGGGATTGGCAATATTTACATTAACGAAGCATTATTC
>JAVHYG010000113.1 GCA_031119195.1 Rickettsiella sp.
TCCCTATGCAAAGTCAGGCTAAAACTCCTGCCTTCGACGAGTTCTACCGGTTATTAAGTCAAACAGAGGTTATTACTTCTCCGGCAGAAATTCATGGTATGTTATGTGGATTTATTTGTGTGGGAACAAAGCTTAATGGTGGGTTTTGGATCGATAGTTTATTAAAGCGCTTAGGTGTAAGTCCTCCTCGGCTTATGATGGAACCACAAGAGACAGTTGTCGGCTTATATGATGCAGCTTGTAGGCAGTTAGGAGGATTACAATCTTTTAAATTATTACTTCCTGATGAGCAATATAAATTAGAGGAACGTGCTGAAGCATTGAGTCTTTGGTGTGAGGGCTTTTTGTATGGCTTAAATTTGGGTGGAGGTACTTTTAACGAAGAGATATCAGAAGCAGTCCATGAGGCGCTTTATTGTATTGCTGAAATTGCTAAACTTGATGTAAATCAATTAGAAGTTACTGAGCTGGATAGATTGGCTTATGATGAGGCGATTGAATTCATTACCCAAGCAATTCCACTTATTTATGAAGAGTTGATGCATCCCGAAGAAGGAAATGCAGGTTCAGCTTATCTCCATTAGGTTTTTTTTAAAGCCTTATTTTTTTGTTTATGGGCGTCTTTTTACTTTTTAATAGTTATCTATGTCTAATCGAGATGAGTTAAAATTTCGGCGGTGCCAGTTATTATCACAGGTCGATAAAGATGCTGTTATCGTACTTATATCTGCGCCGGAGTGTTTGCGTAATGGCGATGTAAATTATCCATATCGGCAAAATAGTGATTTTTATTATTTAACAGGATTTCCTGAGCCTAATTCAATTGCTTTATTATTGCCTGATAGGTATGAAGGTAAGTTCGTTCTATTCAATCGTCCTTATGACTCTGAAGAAGCTATTTGGAACGGTCAATCCATTGGCCAAGAACGAGCCATAAAAGAATATGCTGCGGATGAAGCTTATTCTATCGATAAGCTCGAGCTTTTATTGCCGAATTATATTTCAGCTAATCAGAGTTGCTATTATTTGGGTAGTAACAACAATAGTGTGTTAGTAAAGCAAATCAACGACATACTGGCTAAGATGAATAAATTACCTCAGGAAGGTCTACTTGATCTTGCTTATAAATTGCATGAATTGAGGTTAAAGAAAAGCCCATCAGAATTAGCATGTATGCGACAAGCTGCACTTGTTTCATCTGATGCGCATAAGCGTGTTATGCAAAGTTGCCATCCAGGTTATTATGAATATCAATTAGAAGCCGAATTACTTCACACATTTTATCAAAGAGGATGCCGTGCCACTGCTTATCCTAGTATTGTCGCTAGTGGTGGTAATGCCTGTATTCTGCACTATACAGATAATAATGCTGTTTTGACAAATGGCAATTTAGTACTTATTGATGCGGGTTGTGAGTATCAATCGTATGCTTCTGATATCACACGTACTTTTCCGGTCAATGGGCGTTTTAGCGCTGAGCAAAAAGCAATTTATGACATTGTTTTTAAGGCTCAGAAAGCTGTGATTGACTTAATAAAGCCAGGCTTGGTGTGGGGTAATTTACAAAAAGTTTGTATAGAAATAATCACAGAAGGTTTGCTTGATTTAGGTTTACTTAAAGGAAATCTTGCTTTGTTGATTGAGGAAAAGGCCTATAAAAAATTTTATATGCATGGTTGTAGTCATTGGTTAGGTCTAGACGTTCATGATGTAGGTAATTATAAGCAAGAAGGACAATGGCGTCTTTTGGAAACTAATATGGTATTTACTGTGGAGCCTGGTATTTATATCACGCAAGGGTCCGGCGTGGATCAAAAATGGTGGAATATTGGTGTTCGAATTGAAGATGATGTAAGAGTAACAGAGGATGGTTGTGAAATTTTTTCACATGCTGTACCAAAGGAAATCAATGATATTGAATCCTTGATGTGCTCATGAACCAAGATTGCGATATCCTTATTATTGGTGCTGGAATAGTGGGGGTTAGCCTTGTTCTGGCTTTATCTCATTTACCCTTACGCATCGCTTTAATAGAACAGGTCCCTATTAATTATTCTACAGATTCGATTGTTACTACAGAAAGTAAACCTATTGCATTGAATTACGGCAGTATCCGACTTCTCCAATCCTTATTACCTGGGATAGATTTATTGGCATATGCAAACCCGATTAAAAGTGTCCATATTTCTAAACAAGCTTGTTTTGCTGCAGCGAGAATAAACGCGAAAGAAATGGGTGTTTCTGCATTGGGTTATGTGGTTCCAGCGGCTCAATTAGGATTGGTACTCACAAAAGCCTTGCTCCATCTTACAAAAGTATCGAAACTGATTAATTTTACTATTTTTAATCCTGCGCAATGCCAAGCTTTGTTGAAAACCAGACAGGGGTGGGAAGCGTTAGTAACGACAAAAAAAGGCGAATTGCAAACAGTTTCTGCACGTTTAGTGATTGCCGCCGATGGTTCTAACTCTATTGTACGGAAATTATTGGATATTGGTATCAAAGAACAAAAAGAAGGACAAATGGCGTTAGTTACTACTATCAAACTAACGCGTCATCATTGCCATAGAGCCTATCAGCGCTTTACAGACCAAGGGGTGCTTGCTTTTCTGCCTTTATTAGAAAATAAAGTGGGGTTGGTTTGGACTGGAGGTCAATTAATTAAAGCATTGCAGTCATTAACAGAATCCGATTTTTTAGCACGTCTGCAATTACTTTTCGGTTATCGTTTAGGTCGGTTTTTAGAAAGGGGGGCATCGACTATATACCCTATAAAAAGTTTTATAGCAGAATCACAAGTGCAACCTGGTTTAATATTATTGGGTAACGCTGCGCATACCTTATCACCTATTGCTGCCCAAGGCCTAAATTTGGCTTTACAAGACATGGCAGAATTAGTGGATGTGCTTACAAAGTCTTTTGCTGCGAAAAAAGATTTGGTGGATCCCTGCATTGGTCAGACCTACTTAACAGCCCGTTTGGATATACAAGAACAATTGCTAAAATTTACTGAAAATCTAGGTGGGTTATTTAAAGAAACGTTTGGGCCGTTGACTTTAATACGAAATAGCGGTTTATTAGCATTTGATTTAGTTTTTCCCCTTAAACGAAATCTATCACGCCGACTAATGGGGATTCATGGTCGACTCCCTCCGTTAGTTCGCGGTGTAGGCTATCAACAAGAAAAAGAATATGTCGAAATTTAAGCAGATTATTGATGAAGAAGGTAAAATCCTTTACATAGAAATTAATGCCTTAGGGCAAAGTCTATTGACTACCCCAAAGTTAAATAAGGGTAGTGCATTTAGCGAAGAGGAGCGTAGAACTTTTAGGCTGCAAGGTAAGTTACCTTATGCCATTGAAACCTTAGAGCAGCAAGTAACGCGTATTTATCAGCAATTTTTAAGAAAAGAGAATGATTTACAAAAGCATGTTTATTTACGTAGTGTGCATGATACCAATGAAACCTTGTTTTATAAATTAGTCAATCAACATCTTAAAGAAATGTTGCCGATTATCTATACTCCTACGATTGGGAAAGCAGTCGAGCAGTTTAGTCATGAATTTCGCCGACCCCGTGGTTTATATATTGCTTATCCTGACCGTGAGTATATCGATGAAATTATTGAAAATCGTTTAAACCCAAAAGTTGATACTATTGTTATGACAGATGGTGAAGGCGTTTTAGGCATTGGTGATCAAGGTATCGGAGGCATGGATATCTGTATAGCGAAACTTATAGTCTATGTACTTTGTGGTGGCGCTAATCCTCATCGTTTGTTGCCTATTCAAATCGATGTAGGAACCAATAATGAAAAACTATTGAATGATCCTATGTATTTGGGTTGGCGTCACCCACGTTTAGCAGGCCCAGAATATGACGCTATGATCGATCGCGTCGTCTCAGCCATACAGCGTAAAATCCCCCATGTTTATTTACATTGGGAAGATTTTGGCCGCGATAATTCACGACGTAATTTACAACGTTATCAAGACCGTTTATGTACTTTTAATGATGATATGCAGGGAACAGGTGTTGTTACTTTAGCAGCCTTATTAACGGCGATTAAATATACAAAAGTTTTTTTATCAGAACAACGTATTGTTATTTTTGGAGCAGGCACGGCAGGAACGGGCATTGCTGATCAACTTTGTGCAGGGATGATGCGTGAAGGTCTTTCTAAGGAACAAGCACTACTACGTTTTTGGTTAGTCGATAGACAAGGTTTACTTATTAATGATATGCCAGATTTAACTGAATTTCAAAAACTTTATGCACGTTCAATGTCGGCTATGGATTTTGAATCAGTTATAAATGAAGTAAAACCCACAGTTCTTATTGGATCTTCCGGGCAAGGCGGTGCATTTACTGAAACGATTGTGAAAACTATGGCAAAGCATGTTGAGCGACCTATTATTTTTCCTTTATCTAATCCAACTGAAAGAGTTGAAGCGAGACCATTGGACTTGCTTCGTTGGACAAATGGACGTGTACTAATGGCAACAGGTAGTCCTTTTGGCAGCGTTAAATTTGAGGGTAAAACTCATTGTGTTTCGCAATGTAACAATGCGTTGATTTATCCAGGAATTGGCTTAGGCGTTAACGTTGCAAAAGCAAAACGATTAAGTGATACGATGTTATGGGAAGCGTGTAAAGCTTTAAGTAGTTATTCTTCCGATTTAGAAAGTAGTAGCAATGCCCTATTACCTGATTTTGATAAGATACATCAACTAAGCCAACATATTGGCTTAGTGGTGGCGGAACAAGCACGAAAAGAAGGTTTATCACAAGTAATAAATACTATTGATTTTGCGCAACGTATCAAGAATCAATTTTGGTTACCACACTATTATAATTATCGTTTTCATGGAGAAAGACATTAATTTCTTGCCTGCTTTCCCTTGCACTTACTAAAGCGGGCAATTTAGCAAATACAACGATCAAAAAGGAGAGACTTTTTATGGATAAAGAGTCAAATGATACAATGCCTATAAAGGACTCAGAAGATGCTCAGCTAAAT
>JAVHYG010000009.1 GCA_031119195.1 Rickettsiella sp.
GGGCTACAGCAGCGATAATGCTTAAGCTTTAAAATAGGTACTGTGAAGTCCTACTGCAAATATGTATTTAAGTAGAGAGCTATTTTTCCTTATGTATAAGGATATATCCAAATGCTGTATACAAATTACAGAATCTCGAATACTATTTTTTGATGTTAGTTAAAAACTCCAATATGAAATCTATTTTAATTCTAGGTGCAACGTCATCTATAGCAAAAGCATGCGCTGAAATTTTTGCATCCCGACATTACCAACTTTTTTTAGGGGGGCGTGATCTATTCGAATTAGAGCGTATGTCTCAAGATTTACGAATACGTTTTAAAATAAACGTGAATTATGCATTTTTTGATATTTTGCTGTTCAATGAACATCATAATTTCTTTGAAAAAGTATGTAATAAAATGGGTAATATTTATGGTGTTATCATGGCAGTAGGATTACTTGGTAAGCAATATTCTTCCACAGAAATCATTGCGGCTAATTTTTCAGGTCCTGTGTCGATCTTAGAACTTTGTGCTGATTATCTGTCATTGCAAAAAAAAGGGTTCATCATAGGTTTTAGTTCAGTAGCCGGTGATAGAGGACGCCAAGCTAACTATATCTATGGTGCAAGTAAATCAGCACTAACAACGTACTTACAAGGTTTACGCGTACGTTTACATGCTTATCAAGTTCACGTATTAACAGTAAAATTAGGATTAATTGATACAAAAATGACATTTGGAGGAAACTATCCGTTATTTTTAGCCGCCAGTCCCCAAAAAACCGGATTAAAAATTATAAATGCTTTAGATAAGAGAAAAGAAAGCGTTTATATTCCCTAGGTTTGGCGGATCATTATGTTAATTATTCGTTTGATCCCAGAGAAAGTTTTCAAATATCTAAAAATATAAAGCTAAGGATAAAAACTTGTGTTGCTAACGTGTCATTTTTGCTTCCCAGAAAATAATATGTTCTGGCTTCACAAGCCCCTGCAAATAGTTTAAGGCGGTATTTATTTTGTCTTTATCAGAATCAAAAAACTCAATAACAAGAGGTAAATTAAGTGAGAGATCAATAAATGAAGCAGCTGAACTTCCTGTTTCTCCAAAACCCTTAATCGCCCGAAAAATACTCATTCGGGAAACTTTAGCTTCCGATTTTAGATAATCGACTATATTATCAACAAGATGAGAAGCTTCATTAATATAAATTCTCACGACCAGAATATCGATTGTTTTCATATATTTCTTCCAATGACAACACCTATCCATGTTGCAGCAAAACATAGTCCTAAACTAAGAAAAATATTTATAATTGCACGTAACCAGTCTCCATTTTCAAATAAATTGATGGTTTCAATTGAAAAAGAAGAAAAAGTGGTATACCCACCTAACATACCAATCAGTATAAATGCCCTTAACTCCGATCCAATCTGTGCAAAACGCTCCAACAAGATAATAAACAAAAGCCCCATTAAAAAACACCCACTGATATTCACGATTAATGTGCCTAAAGGAAAATTCGGCTTGAATAACAAATATACGCCATTTGATATTACATAACGTAAAACACCACCTAATCCTGCTCCGATAAAAACTAAAAAAATTGTATTCAAATCTGGATTTACCCGCTAGAAATTAAGGTATTAATCTCCTTCGAAACAGTCTGATAATCAACCATTTGATCAAAATTTAAATATCTATATAAATCGTCAGCCATTGTATTAACAAACTGTATTTTTTCTTTATATTGCTCTGTACTAGGAAGATAGCCTAAACTCGCTGTTATTGCAGATAGTTCTGCAGAAGCTAAATAAACATTAGCCCCTTTTCCCATGCGATTTGGAAAATTCCGAGTCGACGTTGAAACAACTGTTGCGCCGTCCTGCACTCTTGCTTGATTACCCATGCATAAGGAACATCCCGGCATTTCTGTACGAGCACCTACAGCACCATAAATCGCGTAATAACCCTCTTGCATCAATTGATGTACATCCATTTTCGTCGGTGGTGCTATCCAGAGTATGCTTGGCAAATGACTCGCATTCACGTTTTTTAATAAACTTCCCGCAGCACGATAGTGGCCAATGTTTGTCATACATGAACCTATAAAAACCTCGTCTACTTTGGTATAGGCTACTTCCGACAAAGGCTTAATATTATCTGGATCGTTTGGACATGCTAATAAAGGCTCTTTAATTTGATTAAGATCAATTTCAATAGTCGCTGCATAATCAGCATCTAAGTCAGGTTCTAATAAAACAGGATTAGCTAACCAATTTTGCATCGCATCAATACGACGCTGTAAACTGCGTGCATCTTGATATCCATTAGCTATCATCCAATTCAACAAAGAAATATTTGAATTCAGATATTCAATAACAGGCTCTTTATCAAGCCGTAACGTGCAACCATTTGCTGAACGTTCCGCAGAAGCATCAGCAAATTCAAAAGCTTGTTCAATTTTAAGATTAGGTAAACCTTCTATCTCTAATATACGTCCTGAAAATACGTTCTTTTTATTCTTACTATCCAATGTTAATAGTCCTTGCTGTAAAGCAACGTAGGGGATTGCATTTACTAAATCGCGCAATGTAATTCCAGCCTGCATTTGACCTGTAAATTTCACTAATACGGATTCCGGCATAGTTAAAGGCATCACGCCCATCGCTGCAGCAAACGCAACTACGCCTGAACCTCCAGGGAAACTAATACCTATCGGAAAACGGGTATGTGAATCGCCACCAGTACCTACAGTATCTGGTAAAAGCATCCGATTAAGCCAAGAATGAATAATTCCATCTCCAGGTCGTAAAACAATACCGCCCCGGGAGGAAAAAAAGTCAGGTAAACTATGTTGTGTTTCTATATCAACAGGCTTTGGATAAGCGGCTGTATGACAAAAACTCTGCATGACTAAATCTGCCGAAAACCCCAAACAAGCCAGTTCTTTAAGCTCATCACGTGTCATAGGACCAGTGGTATCTTGTGAACCCACTGCAGATATTTTAGGTTCGCAATAAACTCCAGGACGTATTCCCGGTAAACCACAGGCTACACCTACCATTTTTTGAGCTAAAGTAAATCCTTTCATACTTTTTTGAGCAACTTTAGGTCGGTAAAAGGCCTCGGAAAAAGCAGTACCCATTGTTTCACAAACTCTATCAGTTAAAGATCGCCCAATAATTAAAGGAATACGACCTCCAGCACGTACCGCATCAATCAATGATAAATTAGTTTCAAAACGGGCTATTTCTTGATCCTGATAATCTTTTATTAGACCTTCATAAGGATAGATATGAATGATATCTCCCGTGTTTAAGCAACTCACATCCACTTCAATTGGAAAAGCTCCCGAATCCTCGGCTGTTGTACGAAAAATGGGAGCAATCTTTCCTCCCAAAATCATACCACCACGATATTTATTAGGGACAAATGGTATAGGCTCACCAATATGCCATAATAAGGAATTGATAGCCGACTTACGAGATGAGCCCGTCCCTATGACATCGCCAACAAAAGCAACGGGATATCCTTTGATTTTTAATTTAGCAATCATCTGCAAAGCATCTGGCAAGCGGTTAGATAACATCGCTAAACTGTGCAAAGGAATGTCTGGCCGACTCCAAGCCTCAGTGGCTGGCGATAGATCGTCAGTATTAATCTCGCCTGAAAGCTTAAATACTGATACAGTTATCTTATAAGGGACTTTAGGCTTAGAAGTAAACCATTCGGCACTCGCCCAAGCTTTTATCACCTGAATTGCAAACATATTACCCGCTTTCGCCTTTGCAATTACATCGTGATACGCATCAAACATCAATAAGGTATGAGCAAGTTGATGAGCAGCCGCCTCTCCTAAGCGTTCATGATTGAGCAGTTCAATAAGAATAGGAACATTATAGCCACCTAGCATAGTTCCAAGTAGCTCGACGGCCTGGGCAGGGCTAATAAAAGAGGATTGGACTTCATCCTTTGCTAAGGCAGCAAGAAAAGCTGCTTTAACATAAGCTGCGGGATCGACACCCGGAGCCACACGTTGGCTTAATAATTCAACTAAAAAAGAACCTTGGACAGTTGACGATGAATTTTTAAGACACTCAACTAATTCCGCTACCTGCTCAGCACTTAGAGGTAATGGGGGTACCCCTTCATCCGCACGTAACTGCACATGCTGCTCATAGTTTTTTAAAAATTGAGACGTATGCACGATAACCCCCACTTATTCTTTTAAGTAAGGCGGATTATACCCCCTTGATCCCTTGAAATACCATAAGTAAGCTACAAACTTGAAAAAAATTTAATTATGATGACTTTGATTGCTGAACACCTTCTACGGGTAAAAAACCGCATACACGAAAATGAACGTCGTTTTCATCGCATCCCCAATTCAGTTCAATTAATAGCTATTAGCAAATCTCAAAACCTTCAAACAATCAATGAAGCAATTGCAGCAGGACAATTGGCTTTCGGTGAAAGTTATGTAAAAGAAAGTTTAGAAAAAATCTTAAAATTAAAAAACTACCATTTAGAATGGCATTTTGTGGGAAAAATACAAAGAAACAAAGCCAAACTTATCGCTGAAAATTTTTCATGGGTACACAGTCTCTCGGAAATAAAAACAGCTGAATACTTAAATTACGCTAGAAAAGCGGCTAATTTACCGCCAATGAATGCCTGCATACAAATAAATCTCGATAAAGAATCTAATAAAACAGGAATTTATTTGGAAAATCTTCTTTCTTTTACTCAATCATTACAAAAACTTCCGAATCTGAAATTACGTGGGTTAATGATTATTCCAAAAATAAAAACAAACTTTATAGCACAACGTGAAGATTTCAAAAAGTTACGGCTTGCTTTAGAGCAACTACAAAAAATGGGGTTTCAATTAGATACATTATCCATGGGTATGACAGATGATTTTGAAGCTGCCATTGCTGAAGGTGCAACCCATATTCGCATAGGTACTGCTATTTTTGGAAAAAGAAAATTTATATCATAAAATAAAAAAAATACGACATAAGCTATTTAAATTTATTGAATTTACAACCTAAATGTTGGTAATATATTTATTGTAAATTTTATTAAAGGAATAAAAAAATGTCCAATCTTAAAAATTTTGATGAAATAAAAAATAAATTAGAAAAAGCAAAAATTATTTTAAATAAACCTCTTATTACTAAATCTGAAAAAAAAATACTTAGAAAATTAAAAATCTCTTTCACAAAAGAAATAACAACTATAAAAAAGTATAAAGAAATCAATAAAGAAAACTTATTTAATAGTTTAAAACTATTAAAAGACTTAAAACTTACTCCGTACTTACTTATGCTAAAAGAGATTTTTTTTATGTCGTTCCCCTTATTTTTTACGTTTCTAGTTAAGCTCCTTGAGGAACCTTTAAAAGAAGATAATACTGAGACAAAAAATCTAGCTATTATTAATTTTGAAAAATTAAAATCTTTTATTACTCTCAGCTCCACTATAGGCGCTTTCATATCAGGCTTTTATTCTATAAATAGGATGATACCTGCACATACAGAACTAACACGAATACATAATCGTATTGTTCAATTTGATAAACATGTTAAAGATCTTAAACAATTAGTAAAAAAAGAAGCGTTACTACCTGATCTAGAAACAGTTAATACTATTTTAGAAAAATTGGATTCAATAAGTTTTTCTAAATTAACTTTTAAAACTAATGATAAACTACTAAGTTTTTTTGCTCATGCGCCTCAAAACGAGGAAATATATAGAAGTGCCTCTCAAGTAAAAAGGCAACTCTTTAAATAATATATTAGAAGTTGAAAATGAAGTATAATCAGCATGGCGAGCACAGCATCTATTTTCAGAGGAAGTACCACATAGAAATAGGAAGATTGGGTGTACATCAGTTTCTATATTTCCGATTAACACTCTAATAAGGAATAAATTCTCTTTTCTTAAGTCCAAGCGAAACTCTCATCATAAATATAATAAGCTTACAAATAACAGGAAATTTGTTCTTATTAGAGAAAAATACTGTATTAAGCTTTTTATGAAACAAAATGCTATTTAAAATAATCTTTTATATATTCCTCTAAACGACAAATATTAATTCGCTCTTGTCGCATAGAATCCCTATCACGAACAGTGACGGTATCCAGTTGTTCTAAATTATCAGTATGACCAATTGTATCAAAATCTACAGTCACGCAAACCGGTGTTCCAATTTCATCATGTCGACGGTAGCTTTTACCAATATTGCCGGTATCTTCATAGGCAATACGTCCTAATCCTAAGGTTTGAATTGATTTTTTAATAGCTTGCGCTTTTTCAACAATAGCTGATTCATTTCTTTTTAGCGGAATTATAGCGACTTTAACTGGCGAAAGATGCGGCTTTAACCTTAGTACTATCCGTTCTTTATCATTGTTTAATTTTTCTTTTTCATAAGCATCCGTCAAAATAGCTAATACACCTCTGTCTATACCCGCAGAAGGCTCAATAACATAAGGTACAAAATGCTGCCCTGGTGGATCTTGAATACTTAATTTAACCGTACTGTCTTTATTCACTGCCACCTTTGCCGTTATCTTTAATTCACCTTGTTCTTGTGTATGAGAACCCAAATCATAATCTGTTCTATTAGAAATACCCTCTAGCTCTTCGAATCCATGGGGAAATCGATATAATATATCTTCAGTTGTTTTTGCATAATGTGCTAATTCATCTTTCGATTGTTTGAGCAACTTCAAATAATTACAAGACAAACCTTGTTCTTTCCACCATGACAGACGTTGTGCTACCCAATATTCATGCCATTTCTCATCTTCACCTGGTTTCACAAAAAATTCTATTTCCATTTGTTCAAATTCTCGAACTCTAAAAATAAAGTTTCGTGGGGTGATTTCATTACGAAATGCCTTACCTATTTGTGCAATACCGAACGGTAATTTAGGTGACATAGAATCCATTATATTTTTAAAATTAGTAAATATGCCTTGTGCTGTTTCTGGGCGTAAATACGCATAAGAATCTTTATCTTCGACTGGACCCACCGTTGTTTTAAACATCATGTTAAACGCTCGTGGTTTAGTCAGATCGTTGGATTTGCAGTCTTCACATTTTCCATTAACAAGATGATCTAAACGCCAGCGCTTCTTGCAATTACGACAATCTACCATCAAGTCTGTAAACGTGCTTTCATGTCCTGAATAATAAAATATTTTTTTCTGTGTTAAAATTGCAGAATCTAAGCCATAAATGTCATCACGCTCATAGACATTAGATTTCCACCAAGCCTTTTTTAGATTATTTTTTAATTCTACCCCTAATGGACCGTAATCATAGACGCCCTGTAAACCTCCATAAATTTCAGCGCTAGGAAAGATAAAACCCTTGCGTTTACATAATGAAACAATGTCCTCTAGATTTTTTGCCGCCATAATTCTCTTCCGAAAGTAATAAATTTTTATACATTGAGTGCGAACTAATAACTTCTACGATTATTTTGCGAAAGGGATTTTCAAAAATCCACTGGCCAGTATTCAAAATTCCAATGTATACTAACGACGAAAACCCAACTAGACGTATTAGTTTAATTAAGATTTATAACAGGTTTCTGTAAGCCTGTTAAGCGTTATCTTTACAGAATCAAAAGTTTTTCCTCTGCTAAATTAATTTTAACTTCTTGAATTATTTATCATTCTATTCTCTTCCTCTTGGTCAGCATTACTAGCTGCTAATGTAGTTGGTAATGGAAAGAAACTGATTGTCCCAACTATCGGAATAACAGAAACTATTGTAACGGGAATAAGCGAAATTAGAGGAGACACCTGATGATCAGTGGTTGTTACAAAATTAGGAAGATTGTATTCTTGACCAGCAATAAAAATATCACGTAAATTTTTATTAAATTGTTCTAATTCATCATACTTTTTACCAAGTAATTTTTGTAGTCGCTTAATTTTTTCTTTTATTTTATTCTGTATTTCTATTAAAGCATTAGAACTATTGTTGAGAACAAAATTTTCGTGTCTAGATTAAGCAAGTCATATATAGATTTTAATCTTGGTCTTAAATTTCCAAATTCTGCTTTAAATTGCCCTTCCGATTTATTTTTATTATTTTTAAGAGTAGTTAATTTATTAATATAATTTATTGACCTTTCTAAAGATACATAAAATTCGCTAATAAACTTATCTAAGTCTATAAATTTTTTTCCCTTCCTTTCTCAACTCTTATAGCTTCTGCTTTTCTTTTTCTATCTGTTGCTAATTGTTCGTTATGAATTTTCTTTTCTCTAATTGTTCAGCTTTATTTTTTTCCGCTTCGACTTTAATTCTAGTATTTTCTTCGTCTTCACATTTCTCTAATAATTTTTCCGTATTTAAGTTATTTTTTTTTCGCAGTACATCTAATAAAGCTATTGAAAAAAATTCGCGTAATGAATGCTTTTTATCAGTAAAAATTGCAATTTGCTCTTTTATCTCCCTAGTTAGTAAGAAAATTTCTTTTTTTACTTCTTTGGCCTCTATATCATCTATATCTAAAAGTAAAATATTGATAAATTGATAAAAATTTTCCTTAAATAAAGAAAACGGCGTTAAATTATACTCTTTTATAAACGTGTTATCTGCTTTCATGGCTTTAGCTATTTCTGTTCTTAAGTTAGCTCGCCAACGTTCTATATCAGAAATAGTTACCGTTTCTTCCCAAACTACTTTCTCTTTTCTTACTAAATGTTGATAGTGTGGAATATAAATAGCTAAAGAATTCATTTTATCTTTAAATTCTTGCTTATATTCTAGAAAAAAATTTCTAGCTTCGGGAAAGTTAAATAACGAAAATAATTTTTCGATAAATTGACAAGTTAAATATTTTTTATTAACAGTATAAAACTGTATAACGCCGCATAAACAAGCAAATCTAACGGTAAATTCGATATTTTTTTTCAATTAATAAAGTTTTTAAAAAGAAAAAAATAGGCATTTAGATGGCTTATTTGATTCTGGGAAGTAAGATAATTTTCTTTTAAAATAAGCTGAAAATCAGCACTCATAGCGGGAGAATAAGGAAAACAAATTGCTGCGAGTTGTAATATTATATTTTTTAATTTAGTGTCTTTTTCGATTATCTTTTGATAATCAGAAAAAATTTCTGCACCAATTTTTGCTTAAAATATATAAAAAAATTTTTGGCTTATAGGCATCTGGTTTTCTTTTTCCCTCACCAACAATATTAATACATAAATCCGCTGTGGCATCATCTATAAAAAGCTTTTGATTCATCTAAAAAATCTTCAAGCTTCTTTGGGGGGGTATAGTTTCCTTCAGTTTCCGCAATTTCCGAAAATAAAGCTCCGTGTAAATTTTGTTTTTCTTTCATTCTTGAATCTTTTGCTTTATTTTTTTTATAGATCTTGGCATAGTATTCCTCAGAACCTAATAATAATTAGCTCATTGATATTTGAAAATCCTTTTAAATAAATTATAAAATTAATAATTATCAGTGTAAAATAAGCATCCATTTATGACAAGCAAACATTATATTTAAGGCGTCATGTTATCTATTTCAAATATTTCAGGCTATCGTTTCATCCAACTATCTAATAGTTTTCTAACCGAATTACAAATCCAACTTTTAAAAGAGACACAACGTTTAGACTTAAAAGGGACTGTTTTATTGAGTAAAGAAGGAGTTAACCTGTTTCTTTCAGGACAAGGAAGAGCTATCGCGTGTTTCCAAGATTTTCTACATAGCTATCCTTGCTTTAAAAGCCTAGTATTTAAAACAAGTTTTTCTGATTTCCAACCCTTTAAGAGAATGCTAGTAAAAATAAAAAAAGAAATTATTCCTTTTGGCATCGCAGCTATAAATCCTGAAAAATACACAGCCCCATCTATAGCACCAGAAACACTAAAAAAGTGGCTTATCGAGCGTCCTGATCTTGTTTTATTAGACACGCGTAATAGCTTTGAAGTTAAATTAGGAAGCTTTGAAAATGCCTTACATTTAGATCTAAAACACTTTAGAGATTTCCCCAGAAACGTACAAAAATTAGGTGCAATAAGTAAGGAAGTACCATTGCTTACATTTTGTACTGGAGGAATACGCTGTGAAAAGGCTTCTGCCTTTCTTTTACAACAAGGGTTTAATGAAGTATATCAGTTGGAGGGTGGAATACTTAATTATTTTGAAAAATGTGGTGGGGCCCACTATAATGGTATTTGTTTTGTTTTTGATGATAGAAAAGCTTTGACTCCTTCGCTTGAAGTTTTTGGTGCTTAATGCATAACACATAGCTTACTTTTAGCTAAACTTTAATCCAAAAAACCATCTTGGGTAAAATTTGCATTTTTCTAAAAAACTTGCTTATATATATCTTTTATACACTATTAAAAACTTATTGATTTATGAAAAAATTGCCTATTTTACTTTTTGCTTCTTTTTTATTAACTGCTTGTGGCCCACCTCTTGTTTTTGGTATACCTCAAGAACAGTGGAATCAACTTAATGAACAACAACGTAACCAAGTTATTGCTGGCTATAATCAACAAAAAACAGCTGAGGCTCAAGTGGCTCCCTTCACAGCTGCAGCCAATGCTCTTTGGATGAAAAACAACTAAATATAGTATCAAAAGACTTTATTCTGCTTACTCTTAATTTTAACTTAAAATTTTTTAGCCATATCGTGTTTCACGTGAAACGTTAAGCACTAAATTAGTATAAAAAAACATAGTAAAAAATAATCCATGCGGCATATTTAATGGAATAATTTTAAACCCAATATAGATATAATTAATAAAGTCAAGAAAAATATTCTTAAATAGCTAATTGGATCCATAAAAAAAATCATTCCGATTAATGCGGTTCCAAAAGCACCAATTCCTGTCCATACTGCATAGGCTGTACCTAAAGGAATTTGAGACACCGCTTTATTTAAGAACAAAAAACTCAAACTAGCAAATATTAAAAAACCTATCGTATATTTTATTTGGCTAAATCCTTCTGATAACTTCATACACGTTGTAAAACCCACCTCAAATAATCCTGCTATTATTAAAATAAACCAGGCATTCATAATTCCCCCTTTTTTAAATACTCTATGAGTTTTATCTTGAGTGTTCCCAAAAAGATACAACTATAAAAATCTTCACTATAAAATGCTTTTATTTGCCTAAAACTAAACTATTCGGTCTAACTGAAAGTATTTTTTTCGAAAATTTCACCTTTTTCTATCTGAAATATTTTTCCATCGATATTGTCATTTAATATTCTTATCAAGGTATCTTCTATCACTGTTATAAAAACCTGCGACTCTAATCTATTCAATAACGCGATAAGATAACCTTGCCTAACTGAATCCAGCTCTGCAAATAAATCATCAAACAGATAAATACACGATTTATCTGTCATTTTTTTTAATAATAAACCTTGTGCCAATTGTAGTGCATAGGCTAATAATTTTTGTTCACCTCGGGATAATACTTCATGCACTGGATTACCTCGCAATTTAATTACTAAATCAGCCCTCTGTGGCCCGTATTGAGTATAGCCCAAATTAGAATCGCGAAAAAAAGAACGGGTTAAAATATCTTCTAATGTACTCTGGTGCTCCCAACCTTGATAAAAATCAATTTTTAATCCTTCTAAACTAATTAATTCTCCTATAAGTTCTGTAATCAACGGTGTTAGCTGTTGTAAGTATTTTTCGCGCATGCGTGTTATTTCAACAGAAAATTCTATTAACTTAGAATTCCAAACTTTAATCTGCCCAGCTATTATTTGATTTTGTAACGCTGCATTTCGTTGTTTCAAAATTTGTTGAAATTGTTGCCAAACTGAAAAAAAATGGGGTTCCACGTGAAACACACCCCAATCTATAAATTGTCGGCGCGCTTTTGGCCCACCGCTCAATAAATAGTAACTATTTGGATTAACGAGTTGGACAGGTAACAGTTTAGCAAGTGCGCTTATTGATTCATTATTATTACCAATTTTAATTCGCATTTTCCCTTGACGTGTTTTTTCTAATCCTAGGGTGGTGGAAATTTGTCCGGAAATAACAGAAAACAAATTAAATTGTTGCGCTTCATAGTGGATAGCTCGACTTGCTAAAGCACTGCGGAAAGAACGTCCTAAACTTAAAAAATAAATAGCTTCTAAGAGGCTAGATTTACCACTACCATTAGGCCCATAAATAAAATTAAAACGAGGATAAAATTCAAGATCCAAATTGGCAAGATTTCGAAATTGACTTATTTTTAGACGAAATACCTGCATGAGGACATTATATACGCATGGGCATAATAACGTAAGTACTTGAACTTTCTGCATCTGTCTGAAGCCTAACACTTGCATCAGCTGAAGTTAAGATTATTTTTACAAATCCTACTGGTAAGCTATTTAATACATCCAATAGATAGCTAATATTAAAAGCAATAGTAATTGTTTCTCCCGAATAGATAGCATCTAAATGATCTTCTGCCTCTTCTTGAAGGTTACTAGCAAAGATTCGTAAAGTTTTATCTTTCATTTCTAAACAAATACTTTTATGTTTATCATTTAATAAAGCACCCACTCGTACAAGTGAAGATTTAAGTTTATCTCGATCGACAGTTAAAATTTTATCTCCACTTTTGGGGATAACTCGATCATAATCTGGAAATTTTCCTTCAATAAGCTTAGAAGTAAAAATATAATCCTGCATAGTAACGCGCAGCTGATTATTACATAACAAAACAGTTATATTGTCTTCATCATCATCCAATAAGCGTGAAAGTTCGTAAATAGCTTTTCGTGGTATAAGAAATTGCTTATCACTTAATGCTTTATAATCCTTCTCATCAATCGAAGGAGATTGAGTTTGATGTACTTCACTTGGAGATTCAACCGTTAAGTCTTTTATACTTGTTGCTAACCGATGTCCATCGGTTGCTACTGCGCGCAAGCTCATTTGATCTAATTCCCACAACATCCCATTTAAGTAATAACGCACATCCTGTTGTGCCATCGCAAAATTGGTTGCTTCCATTAAAGAACGTAACTTCTTTTGTGAAAGATTAAACGTCACTTGCTCAGAAGATTTATCTGATTCTTCAGAACGAGGGAAATCGCTAGCTGGCAAAGTCGATAAATTAAAGCGGCTGCGTCCAGATTTAAGAATGAGTTTATCGCCTTTTTGTTGAAAATTTAAATCACTGCCTTCGGGTAAGCTGCGACAAATATCCATGAGTTTTCGCGCTGGCGCTGTAGTTTTTCCATTTTTACCTTCTTTTTCTAACACAATTCGACCTGATAATTCTACTTCCATATCTGTCCCAAACAAGAACAACACATCTGCTTCTAAATTTAAGAAAACATTAGCAAGTATAGGAAGTGTTTGACGACGTTCAATAACGGCATTTACGGCTTGTAAAGGTCTTAGTAAAGCTTCCCGATTAATTGTAAACTGCATTTTTTCTTCCTCAATTAGATAAAGTACGTAATAAATTTATAAAATCTTCGGCAACATTTGTATTTATTTTTTTTAATTCTTGTATCTTACGAAATGCATGCAGCACTGTGGTGTGATCACGCCCTCCAAATGACCGACCAAGCTCAGGTAAACTATGATTAGTTAACTCTTTAGCAAGAGCCATCGCAATTTGTCTTGCACGCGCTAAAGAAGAAGTCCGACGTTTAGAAATTAAATCTGATACTTTGATTTTATAATATTCTGCAACTGTTTTAATAATATTATCTACTGTTACTAACTTATCTTGTAAAGCAAGTACGTCTTTTATCGCTTCTCGTACTAATTCTAATGTAATTTGACGACCAGTAAATTGAGCATAAGCAACAACTCTTTTTAAAACGCCCTCTAGTTCTCTTACATTTGAATGAATACGCTTACCAATAAAAAAAGCTACTTCTTGTGGTAAACTAACTTTTGCTTGCTCAGCTTTACTAATTAAAATAGCTACGCGTGTCTCAAGATCCGGAGGTTCAATAGCGACTGTAAGCCCCCAGCCTAATCGTGATTTTAACCTTTCTTCTACACCAGACATTTCTTTAGGGTAACGATCACAGGTTAATACAATTTGCTGTTGACTTTCTAACAATGTATTAAATGTATGAAAAAACTCTTCTTGAGATCGATCTTTTCCAGCAAAAAACTGGATATCGTCAATCAATAAAGCATCTAAAGAACGATAGTAAGTTTTAAAATCATTGATCGTATTCGTTTGTAGAGCTCTAATCATATCTGCTACAAAACGCTCAGAATGTAAGTAAAGTACTTTGGCATGTGGATTTTTATGCAAAACAGAATTTCCAATTGCGTGCATCAAATGAGTTTTTCCCAAACCCACACCACCATAAAGTAGTAATGGATTATATGCACTACCAGGATTTTCAGCGACTTGGACACTAGCCGCGCGAGCTAATTGATTTGATTTTCCTTCAACAAAATTTACAAATGTAAAGTTTGCATTGATATGGGTTGATGACAGTTTAACGACTTTAGCTTGTGTTTTCGTTTCTTTGGTGTTTCGCAATATGGGTGAAGGTGAACCTTGATGAGCACGGCTACCCACTCTTAAAATAACTTCTGGAGGAACATCATCTAATTGTGTCAAAATTTGATTGATATGCACTAAAAAACGCTCATTCACACAATGCAATACAAATTGATTAGGCGCCCATAATACGAGTTGATCCTCTTTTTGTTCTGCCTGTAAAGGCCTAATCCAAGTATTAAAATCTTGAAGAGAAATGTTGTTTTGCAATCGATCCAAACATTTTTGCCAAACCAACGTTGCTAAAGCGGTTGTCACCATAATTCCTCTAGTTAGGTTAAATAAAATGTTAACCGACCTAAGTTCATATCATAATTTTTATAGCTTATCTACCCTTAGAACAACTTTTGGAAATTCTATAAAATTATTAAACCAAATAAAATTATCATGTAGGTTAATTAAATTACTAGGGTATATCGTCATTTAGTGAATGATACGTCAGAAAGCGTGGTTTTCGAGTATTGTAACGGCCCACTATTTGCGATATGTAAGTAACAAAATCAAAAAACTGTGCTTTCTAATCATCATCGTGCCAAATGACGGCGTTACCTTGCTAATTTTCTAAACAGGGTATTTCTTAAATTAAGTGTCGCTTTTAATAAAATTATAAAACTTAGAAAAAACAAGAGCATTTAAAGTTTATGAATAACATTGTGGATATCCGTTAAACAATTTGTGTCAGTTATAAGTAAAAAAACTGGGTTTTAAAAAATAAATTAAATTACACCTTGGCTATCCACTGCTATGCGCAGTTTATCCCTAGGTAATTTTTAAGTTAAGTACATGAAAAAAATAAGAAATATAAAGTTATTAACAGAATTATTCCACCTTTATCACTATATTTATCTTATTTAAATAAGTATATTAATAACAATGTTTGAATTCCAAAATCATGAAAAACAGGAACTCCTAACAACACGAATACAAGAATTTTACCCTAATCAAAATGCAAGCCTTATGCAAAAATTCTCTTTTTATCTAGTAATACCCTAAGAGGTGAATTGACAATCTAAAAAGGGTCACCTAAGATACACCCTCTTTTAAAAGCAATAGTTTCTTTAAAATGGCATAATCAAAATTATGAACAGAACATATCAACCCAGTAACATAAAGAGAAAAAGAACTCATGGTTTTAGAGCACGAATGAAGACTAAAGAAGGTCGTAAGGTTCTTAAACGACGGCGTGCTAAGGGCCGTTTGCGCTTAGCAGTCTAGATTTTAAGTATTCTCTACATTTGATGGCTAAAAATCAGCTTGTTAAATCGAGACGGCTGAGGTGTTCTGAACATTTTAAACAAGCTTTTCGACAAGGTTCTAAGGTTAGGCAAGGTTGCTTGACTGTGTATATAAGGTCTAACGGGCTAGAGTATGCCCGCTTAGGATTAGCTATCACAAGAAAATCTATTCCTAAGGCGACTTCTAGAAACTGGATTAAACGCATCATCCGTGAGAGCTTTAGGCTGAATCAAAGTTTAGTACCTGGATTTGATATTATTATAGCCGTCAAGGGGCAGTGTCTCACTAATAAACAAATTTTGTCGTGTGATTTAGCTAAACAATGGTCAAGGTTATTGGTTTATTACAAAAAAGCCTGATCTTTTTGCTGCAGGTTTACCGTTATTTAATTAGTCCACTAATGGGGTATTCTTGTCGTTTTTACCCAAGCTGTTCAAAATATGCTCAATTAGCAATTGAGCAGTATGGTAGTTACTTAGGTTTATGTATGACAATAAAACGTTTGCTTCGTTGCCATCCCTGGCACACTGGTGGCTATGACCCGGTTCCCAAATCCTTAAAACCACCTCCGATGAGTTAACTTATGGAACTCGCTCGCGTTTTTTTATTAGGCGCCTTATTTTTAATAGCATTTATGTTATGGAATGCCTGGCAAAATGAATATCCTAATGTTCAGGCGGTAAAAGCTTCAACTCCTATTGAAAAAAAGGAGTTGCTGCAGAACTGACAAAATTGCCTAATGCGCAACTCCCAACTAAAGGGGGTGAGCAAGTTACGGATAAAGAAAGATATATTGCTATCAAAACAGATACGCTAGACGTTTTAATTGATACTCAGGGTGGAAATATAGTTCAAGCGAGTCTTTTGAAATATCCAGAAAGTGCCAATGATCCTAATTCTGTGCCTTTTCAACTACTTAGTAAAAGTCCAAATAATTACTATGTGGCGCAAAGTGGTTTAGCAGGTTCTGATAAACCAATGCTTCAGTATCATAGTGTACAAGCGAATTACAAGTTAACACCGGATCAGGCTGAACTGACTGTAAATTTGGTTTGTACGAACTGTAAGAATGTATCTATCAAGAAACAGTTTGTTTTTAAGCAGGATGATTATTTAATTCCTATTAATTATCAGATTGAAAATCATGGTAATTCTGCATGGAAAGGACAACTTTATACACAGTTTCAACAAAAAAAACGCATTCCACCACGTAGTTTATTCAATATAAGCTCTTATATAGGTGGTGCTATTTCTACCCAAGATAAGCCTTATCAAAAAGTCAGTTTTGATAAAATGGGTGATGGTATTTCTATGGCAACAGAAAATGGTTGGGTTGCCATGTTACAGCATTATTTTCTTAGTGCTTGGGTTCCCCCTGCGGGACCATATCACTTTTATAGCTATGGAAAGGACAATATCTACACGTTAGGCATGTTGGGTAACCCTTTTCAGGTTGAGCCAGGTAAGCAATACACAAGCCAAGTGAAACTTTATTTGGGGCCAGAAAGTATGGATCGTCTAAAAGCGGTCGCACCGCATCTGGATTTGACGGTTGACTATGGAATTTTATGGTTTATTTCAATGGCTCTTTTTTGGTTATTGAAGCAAATTCATCACGTTGTAGGTAACTGGGGCTGGTCAATTGTTATCGTAACAGTGCTCATTAAATTAGCTTTTTATCATTTATCGGCCAAAAGCTATCGTTCGATGGCTGCGATGCGTAATTTACAGCCGCGTTTAAACGCACTTAAGGAGCGCTATGGAGACGATAGACAGAAGTTAACCCAGGCTACCATGGAGCTTTATAAGGCAGAGAAGGTGAATCCCCTGGGGGGTTGTTTACCTATCTTAGTCCAAATTCCTGTTTTTATTGCGCTTTATTGGATGCTCTTGGAAAGCGTCGAATTACGTCAAGCATCATTTATTCTCTGGATCCATGATTTATCAACCAAAGACCCTTATTATATTTTACCTATTTTAATGGGTATTACGATGTTTGTTCAGCAGCGATTAAACCCGCCGCCACCGGATCCTACACAAGCTAAAGTAATGCAATTTTTGCCAATTTTCTTTACTGCGTTGTTTTTAAATTTCCCGTCTGGGTTGGTATTGTATTGGGTTGTTAACAATACATTATCAATTCTACAACAATGGTTTATTATGCGGCGTATGCAATTACATTTTAATCAAAAAAACATAAAAAAACGTTAGCTCTAATAATACGTTTGACGTTGTAAACGGAGTTAAAAATACCTCAAAAATCCTTGTTGGATCCGTATCGACTCCTTTTTTTTCGGACAGACAGCATCAATCCTATTTTTAGATGCAATCTAAAAAAATGAAATCGAATAAATTAACTAGTTTTGAAAAAGACCATACAATTGCAGCGATTGCCACTCCTACTGGACATGGTGGAGTTGGTGTCATTCGCCTTTCAGGTCCTCATACCCAATCTATCGCTGTAGGTTTAATTGGTCACTTGCCAAAGCCTCGTTATGCAGAATATGTTAGCTTTCTAGCTGCAGATGGGATTTCGATTGATAAAGGACTAGTGATTTATTTTCCATCCCCACATTCTTTTACAGGAGAAGATATTTTAGAGCTTCAGGGGCATGGAGGCCCCATTATCCTCGATTGTTTATTACAACGTGTTTTACAATTAGGGGCTTGTTTGGCGCGTCCTGGTGAATTCTCAGAACGCGCTTTTTTAAATGGTAAAATAGATCTTATACAAGCCGAAGCGATTGCAGATTTAATTGCTGCAGAATCAGAACAAGCTGCACGTGCTGCGGTACGTTCTTTACAAGGAGAATTTTCTAATCATATCAAAGAGATGGTAGAAACGTTAATTGTTTTACGAGTGTATTTAGAAGCATCTTTAGATTTTTCAGATGAGCCTGTTGATTTTTTACAAGATATGGAGATTGATAAAAAATTAAATTTAATTTTATTAAAGATTAGGAAAATAAAAGAGGCAGCAAGGCAAGGAACTTTGTTACGAGAAGGAATACATGTTGCTATTGTCGGTCCTCCTAATGCTGGTAAATCTAGTTTATTGAATAAATTAACAGGACAAGATTCAGCCATTGTAACGTCAGTTTCAGGGACGACACGTGATGTTATTCGAGAAAAAATATACATTGATGGGCTACCTATACACATTGTGGATACAGCAGGATTGAGAAGAACAGAAAATGAAATTGAACAGGAAGGAATAAAACGTAGTCTAGCGGAAATAGAAAAAGCTGATCGTATTTTATATGTTGTTGATAGTGCAAATGTGCCAATGGATGATTTGGAAGCTTTACATCAATTAGAATTTTTTAAACGTCTAACTATTGATAAACGTTTAACTGTGATAAGAAACAAGGTTGATGTGAGTGAAGAAAATGCGTCATTAATACGAAAAGTTGATTTTGACATCATTAGTTTATCGGTAAAAACAGGCGAAGGTTTGGCTATTTTACATAATTATCTGAAAACGAGTGTTGGTTATTATGACATTGGAATCCAGAATAATTTTAGCGCCAGACGCAGACATTTAGAAGCATTAAACAATGCTGAATTAGCACTAAACGATAGTTTACAAAAGTTAATTGGTTACAAATTTCCAGAATTATTAGCCGAAGATCTGGCTGTTGCTCAGAGATACCTCAATGAAATTACTGGAGAATTTACATCAGAAGATCTTTTAGGAAAAATTTTCTCAAGTTTTTGTATTGGAAAATAATAAATAATTATTTATTGTTTTTTTAAAGTTTATAAAAAAAAATGGAAAATTAGTTAAATAAATCAATATTAAAATAATTCATTGATAGCTTTTAATACACGTTTTGGCTTTAATTTTTTCAAGCAATTAAAGTGTACGAGAGGGCATTCTCGTTGAAAGCAAGGACTACAAGAAAGGTTAAGCGATAGTATTCGTTTGGTGTCTGTTAAAGGTGGTGTAAATTCTGGACTGCTTGATCCATATAAAGCAATTAACGGACGGTTTAATGCGGCAGCACAATGCATTAAACCTGAATCATTGCTTATTACTACGGTTGCCAGTGATAAGATATCGATAGCCTGTGTTAAAGATGTCTTGCCAATAAGATCGATACAAATATTATTTGTTAATTCCTGTATAGATTGTGCTAAGGATTGATCCTTTTTTGAACCTAATAAGCAAATATCCCATCCTTCAGCCTGCTTTTGTTTAGCAATTTCAGCAAAATAGGCAATGGGCCAGCGTTTAGCAGGGCCATACGCTGCACCTGGACATAATATGAGTAATAGTTTTTTCAATTCTAATGAGAAATTTTTTAAAGTTTTTCTAACTTGTTTAGAATTAACATTTAAATTAGGTTGATAGCTTTTCCATAAAATGGCTTTGTTGATAACAGGCGTAGAACCTAATGCAAGAAAGCGTTGTATCATTAATGGAAGTTTTTTTTTATTTAAGCTTTTCCAGTCGTTTAGTAAACCAAAACGCATTTCACCGAGCCAACCCGTTCGCAGAGGAATACGTGCAGCAAAAGGAATAATGGCAGATTTCCAAGAATTGGTTAGTACTATCGCTTGTTGGTAATCTTTATCTCTCAATGATTTTCCGATTTTCCAACGTTGTTTTAATTGGAGTTGAGAGTGGCCTAAAGGCATATCTATTATTTCATTGATTTCTGGCATCATGTTAAGTAATCCATGACTCCAGTGAGGGGCTAGAATATCAATATTTGTTTCATGTTTCTGGTTTTTTAAATATTTAAATAGGGCCTGCGCAATAATGATATCGCCTATCCAAGAAGGAGCAATAACGAGAATTTTTTTAGGAATAAATTTAGGTAAAAAGTTGATCTTTTGTGTACGTTTATAAGTGAGCCCCATGAATTATTAATTTTTTTTATCTTTTAAAAGATACTCTGTGCCACAATAAGGGCAAGTGACATTTTCTGTTTTAGTTATCGGTAAGTATACCCTAGGGTGTCCATCCCATAATCGATTTGTCGGTAAAGGGCAGGAAAGGGGTAGTGACTTGGCAGTAATTTCACAAAATTGTTTAGCACTACTGCGAGATAATGACTTCGACATAATAAAACCTTAAGAGTACTACACTATTATTACTAGTTTCATGCTAAAATGTATAGATATTTACCTTTACTTGAGGTAAACCCTGTAATTAAGTATACCACTTACTACTTGTAAAAAGTTAAAATTTTTAACTAAGTGTCTGCTTTGGCTATATGGCTAAAATTACATCTGCTGCTCTCTATTAATGAAATACTAGAACGTTCACTTAAAAATTAATATGAAGGATTTTTTTTGTAATCCATAAAGACAGGTGCAGGAAAGTTCCTATTATCTCTTCAAATATAATGGATATCAGAAGTAGATCTCAGGAAAAATAATTTTTATAATTAATTATTTGAAAAATTATTTAACAAGTTGATATAACTAAACAGTTAATAATTCTACTGTCTAAGAACTTACTGAGAAGTTAATAATGGTGTTATTTCAAGGCTTAAAGCGTCACCTACAAAGTCAAAATAAAAAAAATAATCAACTTTTTGGTATTTATCCTATAAAAAAGGCAGTTGATTTATTAAGTACAACAGAGAATCAAATCTTTGTTAAAACTATTAAATCGTTAATTAAGCCTTCTAGTTATTTTGCTGAGTTTTATTTTCCCGCCTTAGAAAAATTTGCTGAATTTGTACAAAATATACCTGAAAATCAGCGTGATTTTTTTGGATATCAGACAGAATTTTTAACCCATGGTTTAGAACGCGTTTCTAGGACGCTCTCTTTGTGTTTAAATCATTTTTTTCCTGAAAAAGTTGATTTTTCTAATATTTCCAAGCATGATGCATTATGGATTTATGCAACTTTTTCAGCAGCATTATTTTTAGATATAGGTAAGCTTGCTGTAAAATATATGGTTATGCTCTATCATGAAAAAGCATATCCTCTTAAGAAATGGGATCCCTATGCAAGTACTATGCTAGGACAAGGAGGGTACTATAAATTTGACTATGTTAAAGAAAATTTTAATAATTTACGTCAGTTTGTAACTCCAATACTCGCACGTCAAATACTAGATAGCATTACTGAATGCCAAGCTAAATCTGGTTTTAATTGGATTGCAAGCGATTCAGAAGTACTTGAGGCTTGGTTTGCTTTGCTTACGGGGGAAGAAGATCGCATACCAATGACTTCTTTTATGTCAATGATTCCTCGTGCTGAAATAGAAATAGTAGAAAACTATCGGAAAAAAATTAAGGTATCAACAACAGATCCAGCAGGAGAGGCTTTCTTGCAGTGGTTACGTAAAGAAATTAAGGAGGGAAGAATTACTATAAATGGAAAAGATGCTAAAATACACGTTACAGAAAAGGAAATTCTTTTGTGCGCATCACTTTTTCAAACATTTGCACACGCAAATTCCAGCTATAAACACCCAGAAATTATCGAAAGGCAATTTGTCGATGTTGCTAAACTATATCAAATTCCTATTAATGGATTTGAGCAACAATATAGGGAAAAAGGATATCGAACTAATCGAACTATCGGAGGTATAACGGCTATTCGTGCAAACGAAGAAAAATTGCCTATGCGGCGGTTTTTGAAAGGAGGGATTGGTTTACTTTCATTTATTAGGTCACAACCTTTACATAAAGAAACCTATTTAGGTTTACCTCAAAATATAATAAAGCACTCAATTTTCCCCAAATTAACTACTTAAATTTAATATGGTAACGTATGTAATAGGGGATATCCAAGGTTGTTTTGATCCGTTTATTCGCTTGTTAAAGAAGATTAATTTTAATTCAAATCAAGATTGTCTATGGTTTACGGGAGATTTGGTAAATAGAGGTCCTGCATCTCTAGAGGTTCTACGTTTTGTTAAATCGTTAAAATATAGTCAAGTTGTTTTAGGTAATCATGATTTGCATCTTTTATCAGTAATGTATGGTAAATCAAGTTTGCTTAGGCAAGATACCTTAGATGCCATCTTAAATGCGCCTGATAAAAAGGAGCTAGCTAATTGGTTACGACATAGGCCTTTGTTACATCATGATAGTATATTTGACTTTATTTTAGTGCATGCTGGTTTATCACCACAGTGGGATTTTGATAAAGCATTGCAGTGTGCTCATGAGCTTGAAGTAGTATTACAAAGCAATTATTATTCTGAATTTTTTGAACATATGTATGGAGATTTTCCCAGTCGATGGAGCGATAACTTGAAAGGGTGGGATCGATTGCGTGTTATTACTAATTGTTTTACCCGTTTACGTTTTTGTGATGCAGATGGAAATTTGGATCTTAATACTAAGGGCACGACTCCAATGAAAAAATATTTTCCATGGTTTGAAGTACCCAATCGACGTAGTAAGGGATTGAAAATTATATTTGGCCATTGGGCTGCGCTAAAGGGTAAGACAAATGATTCTAATATCATTGCACTGGATACAGGTTG
>JAVHYG010000114.1:0-4364 GCA_031119195.1 Rickettsiella sp.
GCTTCAGTGAAAATGAGGTTATTTTTAAGCCGTTGATTGTTTATACCTAGGTTAGTTTTATCGGTGATTTTTAAATCAGCAGCTAGACGATTATAACTCATAAAGCGAAGAGAATGACAGCCTGAGCAGAAATTCATGAAATATTTTGCACCTCTTTGTAGTGAAGCGAGGTTAGTTGCATCGATAGAGGCATGTTTTAGCGGATAAATTCTCCAAATGATTTCATTTTCCCTTGGAATATTAGAATAAAAAAGAGAAAAAAGGATTATTATTATTTTTTTCCACATGCAGAGGATTTTTTTTTAAAAGAAGGATTTATTTTTTTCATAACTTGTATAGATAGGCATTAAATAAAAGAAGAGAAAATAATTAATCGCTAAAAATTGCATGAAAGTAATTTTTATTGGAGTTAAAACAGTCATGCTTAAATAGCTTAGTAGTCCAAAACTTATCGTAAAGATACCTAGTGCGGTACGAGAATAGCGACCGCGATATCGCAATGAATTAATAGGGCTGCGATCTAACCAAGGAAGAGTAAATAAAATAACGACGGCCAAAATCATCGTTAAAATACCGAATAATTTGTTAGGTATTATACATAACATCCCGTAAAAAGGGGCCAGATACCATAAAGGAACGATATGAGAAGGCGTTATTAGTGGATTAGCTGGAATAAAATTATTGGGTTCTATGAAATATCCTTCCATTTCAGGTGTAAAAAATACAACGGCACAGAAAATGACTAAAAAAACGGCTAAAGCAAATAAATCTTTAATCGTATAATAAGGGTGAAAAGGTAGCTTAGTAAGAAATTTTTTATGGGTTTTTAAGCTGTGTGATATTCCATCCGGGTTATTCGATCCTACTTTACGTAAGGCTTTCAAGTGAAGCCAAACTAAAAATAATAAAAATAAAGGGATTCCTGTAGTATGTAAAGCAAAGAATCGATGCAATGTTTCGCTGGATACGACTGAATTACCTCGCATCCAAAGCATAAGATAGGGACCAACACCGGGGATTGACGCCCAAAGTGAGGTTGCAATTTGACTAGCCCAATAAGACATTTGTCCCCATGGCAGTAGATAGCCTATGAAAGCCTCACTTAACAAAGCGATATAAAGTGTTACGCCTATTATCCATACTAATTCTCGAGGTTTTTTATAAGATCCATATAGTAGACTGCGAAAAATATGGCAGTAGATGATAATGAAAAAAAAAGAAGCGCCTGTAGTATGTAAATAGCGGAATAACCAGCCGTAAGGAACATCACGCATCATCATTTCGATAGAATTAAATGCAGCTTCGGGTGTTGGTGTATAAAACATCATCAACCAAATTCCGCTTAAAATTTGTAACGCTAATAGAAAAAGACTTAATGAGCCAAATATATACCAAAAATTAAGATTGCTCGGGAGGTAATAATGGGTTAAGTTATTCTTAAGAAAACGCGTAATAGGAAGGCGATCAAAAAACCAGTTCAAAATAAAGGTTATATAACTAGATTGGAATTTTTTTCTATGAAACTGTTTTTTTTCGATTCTATCGTCTTTTTCTAGCTGTCTTTCGCCGGAAATAGATTTTTGTGGATGATTATATTTTTGCTTTGTAGGATTTTTTTTTTGCATTTAAACAAGTTCCGGATCTTCGCCTATTAGGATAGTATATGCATTAATGAAACGATAAGAAGGAATCTCTAAGTTGGTAGGAGCTGGGGCTCCTTTCATGACACGTCCTGCTAAATCAAATGTTGAACCATGACAAGGGCAATAAAAACCGCCTACCCATTCGCTATTTAACTCACCTCGTTTTGGTTTAAAGAGAGGTGAACAACCTAAATGCGTACATAAACCTATGACGATCAGATATTCAGGATTTAGAGAACGGTATTCATTTCTGGCATAAGTAGGTTGTTGTTTAACTAATGAATTAGGATCGCGTAAGAGAGAATGAATTTGAGAAAGGGTATCTAGCATCGCTTGTGTGCGATGAATAATCCAGATCGGTTTATTTTGCCAGGCAACGATCATAGATTCTCCAGCGGCCAATGTTCTTAGATCTACCTTTAGAGGTGCAGTTTTTGTGAGTTTAAAGGGATTCGGTTGCCATGAATTTAAAAAGGGGACAGTGGTAGCGGTTATACCAAAACCAGCCATCAGTGTAACGAGAATAGATAATAAACGCCGACGATCTTCTTCCATAAGACCTCTTTGGATACTTTGGTAAAGTAATGTAAACCTTTACCACTTATGTAAGCCGTTCCCTATATTTAACAAAAAGGAATGGGCTTATATTGGTATAACTACATTAGTAAAATTATTTCTGTGCAAAAGCAGATATCCTTGCAGTTTTTAACGTTTGGAGTATTGAGTACTTTTACGTGCTTTACGCAGACCATATTTCTTACGTTCGACCTTTCTCGCATCACGTGTTACTAAGCCTGCATTACGTAATAAACGCCGAAATGAAGAATCATAAGAGCTACCTGTAGGATTATCTCCTTCATCATACTTTATTAATGCTCGACTTATTCCGTGCCGAATTGCACCCGCTTGACCACTACTACCACCACCTGAAACAGTAACTACAATATCAAACCTACCGAGTTGGTCGACCACTTTGAGAGGCTGGCGCACAATCATGCGTTCTGTTTCACGACCGAAATAGTCTTCCAAAGAATGTTTATTGACTTTAATAAGTCCTGTTCCTTCTTCTTTAAGAAATACGCGAGCTGTTGCTGTTTTACGACGACCTGTACCATAACATACTGCCATAATATATTAACCTATTTAGTATCGACTGCGATTGTTTCGGGATTTTGCGCCCTATGCGGATGCGATGCACCTGCATAAATTTTAAGTTTTCTGATCATTGCATAGCCTAGAGGATTTTTAGGCAACATCCCTTTTACTGCTTTCTCAATAATTCTACTTGGAAATTTTTTTTGGAGTTTATCGAAAGAAATTGTTTTTAACCCACCAGGATAGCCCGTGTAGTGTTCATATTTTTTGTCTGTAATTTTTTTGCCGGTAACAGTAATTTTTTCAGCGTTAATAACGACAATGTAATCACCTGTATCAACATGTGGAGTAAACTCTGGTTTATGCTTGCCACGTAGAATGCGTGCTACTTTGGTGGCAAGTCGACCTAGAGTTTTACCTGTAGCATCGATAAGATACCATTTATGTTCTATCTGGCCAGTTTTGGCCATTAACGTTTTCATGTCTATGAAGCTCCAATGCGCTTGGGGACTATTCTGATCAATTCTCTAAAGTTTAGAGGGGGCCGATTCTAACAAAAACAGCCAAGGGAATACAAGTGGATTACTTGAATATCCAATGTTATAGGGGGTAAAGTATCGTCTAAAGCAAGATAATAAAAATGAGGGGTAATATGCGTCGATTTCCTGCCACGCGTTTACGTCGTTTAAGGCAAAGTAATTTTAGCCGGCGCTTAGTGCGCGAAACTCGATTAAGCTGTGATGATTTGATTTGCCCACTTTTCCTAATGCCTGGGGAGAATCAAAAACAGCCTATAGCCAAAATGCCTGGAATTGAGCGGCTTAGTTTGGATTGTTTATTAAAAGAGGTTGAGACTTTAGAACGCCTTCATATTCCTGCTGTCGCATTATTCCCAGTTATTCCACCTGAAAAAAAAACGCCTGATGCAAAGGATGCTTGGGATCCTGAAGGATTGATTCCCCAAGCAATAAGAGAATTAAAAAAAAAATTCCCAGATATGGGGGTTATTACTGACATTGCTTTAGACCCTTATACTACGCATGGTCATGATGGCCTACTTAATGCGAGAGGAGATATCTTGAATGATGAGACGATAGTCTGCTTAGTTAAGCAAGCCCTTTGTTATGCACATGCGGGGGTTGATGCGATTGCGCCTTCTGATATGATGGATGGTCGAATTGGCTTGATTCGCCAAGCTTTAGAGTCCGAAGGCCGCATAGATACGCAGATAATTGCTTATTCTGCTAAGTATGCTTCTCATTTTTATGGGCCTTTTCGGGATGCAATAGATTCTTCTTCACAATTGAAAGGCGCTGATAAAAAGACTTACCAAATGGATCCTGCCAATGGAAATGAGGCTTTACAAGAGGTAGCACTTGATCTGGCTGAAGGTGCTGATATTGTCATGATAAAGCCCGGAATGCCATATTTGGATATTGTTTATCGCATTAAGCAGCAGTTTGCTGTTCCTACATTTGTCTATCAGGTTAGCGGAGAATATGCCATGCTGAAGGCAGCCATTGATAAAGGCTATTTGGAGGAACGTGAGGGCATTATGGAGAGTCTTTTAAGTATGAAGCGGGCAGGTGCAGACGCCATTTTAACCTATTTTGCGAAGGATGCGGC
>JAVHYG010000114.1:4374-4920 GCA_031119195.1 Rickettsiella sp.
GGGTAATATCGCTGTTATTCAAGAATTTGCTTGATTGTCTTTTCAAACTCCAGTACAAATGGCAATTCTTAAATTCAATAGCTGCGAAAGTGGCGGAACTGGTAGACGCGCTGGATTTAGGTTCCAGTGGGGTAACCCGTGAGAGTTCGAGTCTCTCCTTTCGCACCAGTTATAGTTATATTGCCTTTTTTTGAATATGAATTTTTAGACGTAAGGTGGCCATAGTGTAGTGTGTGTGCGGCCCAAAAAATTTACGCTGCGTAATGAAACGCACTTGAATTTATGGGTTTGGACCCACAAGTTCAATTGTAATCGTAACTAACGAATAAGAGCCTTAACTATTATGAGTGAAATGCAAGCTTCTGTAGAAAATGTAGGACGTTTAAACCGGCGTTTAAGCGTTATCGTGCCCAATCATCAACTTGAACAGAATAAAAAAAGCCATCTTACTAAAATGGCGAAAACTACGCGTTTAAATGGATTCCGTCTCGGGACACCGGCCGCTTTTAGACGAATAGAGCAGCTTTATGGAGACAGTGTATGGGC
>JAVHYG010000010.1 GCA_031119195.1 Rickettsiella sp.
TTGTTACACCCTATGAACAAGCAGTTAAAAATAATGAGCGTGCAAATCAGCTAAATGAAAATAATTTTTATACCCCGCCTTATTTTTCCAAAACAATAGCCTTCTTGCCTAAGCAAGTAATAGGCTTGAGTTCAAGCCAAACGATAATCGAGGACCATAGAATATAGTTTAACAATGACATCAACTCTATTACAAAGCTTAGGCAGCTAATAAACTAACTATAAAAAAAGAGGATGGTTTAACCATCCTCTTACGCTTTCCGCTCCTGCACAAAGCTAGCCGCTAACGTTATCGGCTCATTAAACTTTAACGTTTGTCCTTTTGTCCTGGCCATTGTGGTTTATTAGGATTTTGACCTTGGTTATGATGACTAGGATTATGATGTTTAGGTTCTTGATTAGGGTTTTGACCTGGCCATTGTGGCTTAGTACCTTGACTTTGATATGGATGTTTTTGCTGTTTTTTATCGTGAGGAAAATTACCTTTGTTCATAGATGTGCTCCTAATTAAAGCATTACAAATACTTCTCTCTTTAAGCCTAGCAAAGACCCTGGTAATTACCATTAATTAGCTTCGAATTGGTCATAATTTATACAAAAATATGTAGCAGTGTGTATAAAGTTAATACAAAACTCAGTAAGTGCATTAGCGTTCGCAGATAAAGTCGACAAAGCCTTTGGTAAATTAGCTAGCTTCGATTAAGCGACGCGGAGCGACCCTTCCATCCGCAAGGATTTCTCCTATACCCATAAAACGATCACCGGCCGTATACAAACGCACCCAGCCACTTTTAGGTGCATGTGGTAAAAGAATGGGTTGTCCATGTTCTAGATAATAAGCAGCAGCTTGTGACACTTTTAAAATAATACATGATTGTAACAAGCTTTCTAAAGGTAATAGGCAACGATCACGTTCTTCTTGACTAAATGCTTCAAGTTTTTCCAAACTTACCATACTTTTTTCAGCATAATTACCAACACTAACACGGCGTAAGCGTTGTACATAAGCACCGCATCCTAATGCTTCTCCGATATCCTCTATTAGAGTGCGAATATAAGTACCTTTACTACATTTAATTTCTAAATTAATACTATTGTCTGTCGTATCAAGTAGCCTTAGTAAATGCACAGTAACTTCGCGGGGAGTGCGTTCTATAGTAATACCTTGACGAGCAAGTTCATATAAAGGTTTACCTCTAAATTTCAATGCTGAAAACATGGGAGGAATTTGTGAAATAACACCACGAAACTTTGATAAAACTGTTTCTAAACTAGCAAAACAAGAGGGTGATATCGGTCTTGTTTCAATCACTTCTCCTTCCGCATCGCCTGTTCTTGTCTTTTTTCCTAAAAAAGCGCTCACCCAATAGGCTTTGTCTGCCTCTAATAAAAACTGCGAAAATTTGGTGGCTTCACCAAAACAAAGTGGTAGCATTCCTGTTGCTAGCGGATCTAAACTTCCTGTGTGTCCCGCTTTCTTTGCTGCAAAAAGACGTTTAACCGTTTGTAGCGCTTGATTTGAAGTAATTCCTTCTGGCTTATCGAGTAATAAAATACCATTTATTAGACGTTTTGAAAGTTTTTGTGATGAATTAGGATGCATAGACAATTATTATTGTGAATCAAGGCGTATTAACTAGAACGCCTTGCTTTATCTTTAGTAATAGCCTTATCGATTAAATCATGTAAATGTTGTCTTTGTACATCTAAATCGTCGTAAAAAAATCGTAATGTAGGCATAATCCGTAATTTTAACCGTTGCGCTAACGCGTAACGTAATCGCGAAGCCGCTTTTTTAAGTCTGTTAACCGCTATTTCTTTAGATTGATTATCTTGCAAATTATCTCGATCGAGCTGGGTAAACAATATATCGGCAAAAGATAAATCCTTTGTGACTTTGACGGAAGTTATCGTAATGAAACGTAGTCTAGGGTCCGCTATTTCTTTTTGTAGAACAACAGTCAGTTCCTTATAGATTAAATCTGCAATACGCTCAATACGTTGATACTCTTTAGGCATTAGATACTTCTTGCGACCGTCGTACTTTCATACACTTCAATTATGTCTCCTATACGGATATCATTATAATTTTTAATACCTATACCACATTCCATACCATTTCTCACTTCAGTCACATCTTCTTTGAAGCGGCGTAATGAATGTAATTCGCCTTCGTGCATAACAACATTATCGCGTAATACTCGAATTGACGCATTTCGCCGCACAAGGCCCTGTGTCACCATACAACCGGCAATAACACCTAGTTTAGCAGAACGAAAAACTTCTCTTATCTCAGCCATTCCCAAAATAGTTTCCTTTATTTCAGGAGACAATAAACCATTCATAACATTTTTAACTTCATCGATCAGATCATAAATAATACTGTGATAATGCATAATTAAGCTTTCTCGCTCAACAATGCGTTTTGCAGTCACATCTGCTCTGACATTAAACCCCAAAATCAATGCTTTAGATGCTAAAGCAAGATTAACATCCGATTCTGTAATAGCGCCTACACTAGCATAAATAAGATTTACTTTGACTTCCGACGTAGAAAGTTTATTCAAAGATTCTTTTATCGCTTCTGCAGAACCTTGCACATCAGTTTTCAAGATAATATTAAGTACTTTAGCTTGCCCCTCATCGAGATGATCAAAAATATCTTCTGCTTTAATCGCACGCTGTTGAGCCAATTTAGTTTCTCGTAATTTGCTTTCACGAAATAAAGCAATTTCACGTGCTTTGCGTTCATCAGCAACAACAACTGCTTCATCACCTGCCACTGGTGCAGTCGATAAACCTAAGATTTCAACGGGCATTGAGGGACCGGCAAATTCCACTGATTGTCCTCTTTCATTGAGTAAAGCACGCACTCGGCCATGAGCAACACCCGCTAATAAAATATCGCCCTTCGTTATTTTTCCACGTTGAACTAATATCGTTACGACAGATCCTCTTCCTTTATCTAATCGAGATTCAATAACAATCCCTTGTCCTGGTCCTTCTTGAGGTGCTTTTAGTTCGAGCACTTCTGCTTGAACTAAAAGCGAATCCAGTAAATTATCGATTCCTGCACCGGTTTTTGCAGAAACAGGAATAAACATAGTATCGCCGCCCCACTCTTCAGGGATGAGTTCATATTTAGACAATTCATTCTTAATTCTATCGATATCAGCTTCTGGCTTATCAATTTTATTAATAGCTACGACAATGGGAACATTAGCTGCTTTGGCATGCTGAATGGCTTCGATAGTTTGTGGCATAACGCCATCGTCCGCTGCAACAACTAATACAACGATATCAGTGACTCGCGTACCTCTAGCACGCATAGCGGTAAAAGCAGAATGGCCGGGCGTATCTAAAAAGGTAATAACTCCTTTCGGGATTTCCACATGATATGCACCAATGTGCTGTGTAATACCACCTGCTTCTCCCTGGGTAACTTTGGTACGCCGTATATAGTCGAGTAAAGAGGTTTTTCCATGATCAACGTGACCCATAATAGTAACAACAGGTGGCCGGAACAATAACTCTCCCATTTGCTGTTGAGTGCTATGTACTAAACCTTCTTCCAAAGCATTAGAACTAATAGGCTTAGCCACATGCCCCATTTCTTCAACCAAAATAATTGCTGTATCTTGTTCAATCGATTGATTGATAGTTGCTATAACACCCAGTTTCATTAAGGATTTAATGACTTCCGCTGCCTTAACTGACATTTTTTGTGCCAACTCACCGACTGTAATCGTTTCTGGAATAACTACTTCGTGTTTTACGGCAGCTATTGGCCTTTCAAATTGATGCTGTAAGAATTGATCTACTCTCTTATTTTTACCGCCTTTTTTTCGGTACCGAAATTCGTCATCTGTTTCGTCAGCCAATTGATAAATTTTTCTTCGATATTTGGCCATTTCTTTTTCTTTTAAACTACGCGTTTTATGCTTTTTCTCTCGATCTGCTTTTTCTTTATTAACTGTTAACAGAACTTCTGGCTTTTCAGGTAATTTAGGTTTCTTTTCAGTTTCTAAAGGTACTGAGCTTTTTCTTTCGGTCATTGAGGTTGGATGTTGATCCTCTTTTTCCTCTTGTTTCAGTTCATCCTTCGTTGTGGGTTCAGAGGAAGTAGATTCCAGTGTTACTGTTTGTACTGTAGGGATATCTTCCTCATGAGCTTTTATACTTTTATGGATAGCTTTTTCTTGCTCTGCTTTCTCTGCCGCTAATTCACTTTCTCTTGCTTCTTTAGCACGATTTGTTTCTTCATCGATTAAACCTTCATTACTTTTAACATAGGTTCTCTTTTTACGAACTTGAACTTTGATAGTCTTTGCTTTACCTGAAGTATCTTTGACTTTAAGAAGCGAATCACTTTTGCGCGTACGTGTTAATGTAATAAGCTTTTTAGGATTATTATTAGACAAGGTTTTTTTTTCATTCTCATGAGAAACTTTATTTGTTACTTTATCTTTGATACTTTCAGTCATACTATGCCTCTCCTGCCCTACACTGTGACAGCTTAGCGAACCTACCTAGACTCTTTGCACTGAACTTTTGGCGTTGCCACGCTCGATTCACAATCATCATGTACTCTATACACTTCGATTGCTACAGTTTCGCGGCGCTTTACCAAAACCAATTGCTGTGAGTATAAAAACTGCTAATTTAATTTTGTCTAGAACCGGTCTAATTCAAATTTTAAGTTAAAACCCTCAGCTTTTATAGTAGATTGATTTATCTACTCAGCCATTTTTTTCTCTTCTTTAAACCAATGCTCTCGCGCTTTCATAATAAGCTCACCCGCCTTTTCACGATTTAATTCGATAATGTCTAGTAAATCATCAATAGCAAGTTCAGCCAATGCTTCTCTTGAGGAAACACCGTGCTTAGCCAAAATAGCCGCCATCTCTGCAGTCATTCCCTCTATTTCAAGTAAGTCTTGGCTAACCTCTAATGGCTTTTTCTGCTCTTTCGATTCAAGGGTTGAAACCTGTGTAGCAAGCACTTCTTTTGCACGACTTTGCAATGCCTCTACTAACTCCTTATCAAATTCATCAATCTCAAGTAGTTCACTTTCTGAGACATAGGCAATTTCCTCTAAACTCGTAAAACCCTCACGAGCAAGCACCTGTGCTAACTCTTCATCAATACCGAGTTTATTCATGAAAAGGCTTTGTAAACCTTCTGATTCTTTAACTATTTTTTTAGCTGCCTCTTCTACCGTAACTACACTAATCATCCAACCCGTTAATTCACTCGCCAATCGTACATTCTGTCCATTTCGACCAATGGCTTGCGATAATTGATCTTCTTGCACAGCTACATCCATGACACGTGTATCTTCATCAACAACTATAGAAGCTACTTCAGCAGGCGCCATTGCATTAATCGCTAATTGAACTGGATTATCATCCCATAAGACAATATCGATACGCTCGCCAGCTAATTCGCTGGATACAGCTTGTACCCGCGCGCCACGCATTCCTACACAAGCACCAATCGGATCAATACGACCATCATTCGTTTTAACAGCAATTTTAGCGCGTGACCCAGGATCACGCGCAGCACTTTTAATCTCAATAAGCCCTTCACCAATCTCAGGAACTTCTATCTTAAATAACTCAACCAACATTTCAGGACGGGTACGACTCAATAATAATTGAGGTCCACGAATTTGTGGATTAACCGCATATAAGTATCCACGTAAACGATCCGAAGCCCGTACTTCTTCACGCGGAATCATTTCTTCTCGGGGAACAAATGCTTCTACAGCACTGCTTAACTCAACGATTAACCCTTCTCTTGTAATACGCTTTACAGTACCTGTAAATAACTCACCGATACTCTGTTCAAATGCAGCAGCTATTTTAGCACGTTCAGCTTCTCTAATTTTTTGAATGATTACCTGTTTTGCTGTTTGTGCAGCAATACGTCCGAATTCCACAGAAGGCATCGATTTTTCTATAATATCGCCAATTTTAGTATCTGGAACACGAAGCTTTGCTTCACTAAAGTAAATTTGTTTCAAGGGGTCAAAAGGTATCGCTGCAATGGCTTGATCAGACTGCGCTGGTAGATCATCCACAACTGTCCAGCAACGAAATGTTTCATAGTCACCTGTACGACGGTCAATAACCACTCGGACATCAATATCTTTGCCCGTTTTCTTTTTAGCCGCCATTGCTAAAGCAGCTTCCATGGATTCAAAAATAAGTTCTTTATCAACATCCTTCTCATTTGATACCGTTTCTACCACTAATAAAATTTCTTTTTTCATAGCCTGCCTCCGGTTATTTAATTATCTCAGGCAACACATTCGCATGCATAATATTGTCCCACGTTAACATTAACTCCTCGCCATCCCGGTCTACTACAACTCCATCTTCATTTGTAGACTTCAACAGGACTTTAAACTTTCGCTGTTTATCAACGGGCGTATTAGTATGAAGACTGATTTTGCTTCCAACAAAACGCTGAAATTGATCCGCAGTAAACAAGGGCCTATTTAAGCCAGGAGAAGAAACTTCTAAGCTATACCGAGCTAATGAAGGATTTTCTACGTCAAATAATGCACCGATTTGGCGGCTTACCCGCTCACAATCAGCCAGCGTGATACCCTGCTCACTGTCAATGTAAATCCGCAGAGTATTTCTATGGTTGCCTTGCGTCAAATAAACACAACCCCATAATTCATAACCGAGGGCTTCAACCGTCGGTAGAATCATTGCTTTTATAGCTAAATTATTCCTCATTTCTTTTAGAAGGGCATTTTCATTAAGGCAGCCCTTTCCCCTAAACAAAAAGCCCCAAAATGGGGCCCTATAATCACACTAGAATTGGTAGCGGGGGTAGGATTTGAACCTACGGCCTTCGGGTTATGAGCCCGACGAGCTACCAGACTGCTCCACCCCGCGATAGCGGCAGAAGTATACCCTATAGGCCATATGAATACAAACCCGATTTATTGCAAAAATAAAGATTTTGTAAGAATTTAGAAGGGCTATTAAAGTATATTTTTCAATGGCAAGCGTTATTTAAAAAAAATTCGGTTGGCAAAAAATACTTTTTTACAAAAAAACATGGGGTTTTTACTGTTTTTACAGTCAGTTATTAGCTGTCTGCTCAAAACTATATAAGTTTTAAAAATTTATTGTTTCTAAACTCACTCCACATGCATCTAACAATGTTATTAATCTTTTTCCTTGTAGTGTTTTATTATGTTTCCAATAAACAGTAAGGTAGCTTTTTAATATATAATTAAATTCAGGTAAAGTAAGAATTTTTAAAATATTTTCAGCGTCTTTTATGTCATCGCTATCTTGCGTACAATTTTGAAATAAAATCGCGCCTAAAAGTGTCGCTTTAGAAGCCTGTCTTGCTTTATTACCGATATAAAATCCTTTGATACACTCTTCTAATGCCCTGTCTTTATCCCAGTGCCTCCAAGACTGATAAAATTCTAATGCCTCACTTTGCAGGGTTTGAAATGACTGCGTTTTTTTACTGCTTAATTGCAGCACAAATAGCATAGCCGGAATACAAGCTTCAATATTTGCCCAAGAGCAATTACCTCTAATTTGGGCGGCTATCGGTAAAATCGTAATAGGTCTTAAACCCAACTCATGATGAATTGTCTGGGTTATAAATTTTCGTGTTTGACGAGTAAAAATAAGTTGTTTACAGTAATCAAAATCCAACACAGTAGAATTTTGAACTTGATAAACGACTATACTTCCTTCTCTTTGGCTATTTTCACCCCTATCACAACGGATAAACCAATCTTTATATTTGATAAATGCAATTGCATGTCCTTCAAAAGCAACTGGTAATAATACTATTTCTTGATCAAGCAATGCGTCGATACTATGCTTATGATCGTTAATATTAATCGTATAGCGCTGATATTTTAATAAGGCTTGTGCAATAGCGAAGGCATGAATTATTTTTTGAAAATCAGCAAAGTAGGAGCGTAGATGACGTGAAGAAAAATTATTCCTATATCGACGCAATGAATAAGTAATTACATCTAGTGTAAATTCTAAAAAAAATCCTTCATAATCAATCTCAATAAAACGACCTGTGGGGTTAATAATATCGACTTGTCCGGCAAGTTCATAACGGTGCCCTAATAGTTTAGCTTGAATAAAATCCTGCGCAAAACTAAGCTTAGCACCATATTGATAGAGTAATTTTTTTAATGTAACTTGTTGTCTAAGTAAGGGATAAACTAAAATCGGCTGCCCTGCTGCGGTGTGTGCATTCGGATCAGCTTTATTAGCAAGCAATAGCTGACATAAATCCATATTGTGATTATCGACTGCCCAATGCAATGCAGAACGACCTGTTGTGTCCGCTTTATTGATATCGGCCCCATATTCCAGTAATAAAGCAGCCACATCCGTTTTATTCGCAATAGCTGCTTCTATCAATGGCGAAAAACCATACTCATCTGTTTCTTCTATATCAACGCCCGCAAGGATAAAACGCTCTATACCTTCTAATGTTCCGAATAAAATTTCATGTACAAAGGAATCCATGAGATTTCTCTTCAACGAGAAAGAGTAACACTTTTTCTTCTACCCAGCTCTGGATTTTTGCGCAATTGATTTTCATTGCGTAATTCAAGATAACGTTCACGTGCATTAGCATTATCAACTGGATTTGCAGTAAGTTTTTTATCATCGCCACTAAACTGTTGACTAAGGGCTAGTAACGGGTGAGCATGAGGCAACTCACCACACAGTGAGCCGGTATGTAGCTTTTTTCCTAGTAAACTATTGGGATCATCAGTATAAGGCACTAATCCGAATTTTTTTTGCCAATAGCGACGTTCCTTTGTAAAACAAGCTAACAAATAGGTATCGAGTTGTTCGATATTTAATGCAATACTGCCTGAGGTGCTTTCTCCACCATCATCATCTTCTTCTATTTCTACAGTTTTTTTCTTTTTTACAGCAAAACCAGTAGTCTCCTCTAATGGATTAAGCTTTTTATATTCTTCCTCATCTAAAAAAGGATTGGGCTTAGTAATATCAAACATGCTATTTTAATAAAAAAAACGTGGCTTTATTCTATACTAAAATAAATGACAAACCTAATTACCAGCATTATTATTTTCTTTTTTTCCCGCTCAATGTAACAAGATTTACAGATAATCCTTAATTAAACATTCTGCAATTTGCACTGCATTTAAAGCAGCTCCTTTACGGATATTATCGGCTACGATCCAAAGATCCAATCCCAAAGGATGGGAAATATCTTCTCGAATCCGACCGACCATCACATTGTTCTCCTGAGAATTCTTCATAATCGGCATAGGATAACCATTTCTTGCATTCTTATCGACAACAGTCACTCCTGATGCTTCTTTTAATAACTTTTTCGCTTGAGAAACTGTGATTTTTTCCCTTGTTTCTATATGAACTGCCTCTGAATGGCTATGGAATACCGGCACGCGCACTGCAGTAGGATTTACTTGAATTGTCCTATCTGAAAATATCTTTTGTGTTTCCCAAACCATTTTCATTTCTTCGCGCGTATAACCATTTTTTTGAAAATCATCAATATGTGGTATCACATTGAATGCAATTTGCTGTGGAAAAACCTTCGGTTTTTTAATAGCTAAGCCATTCAGCAATCGACCAGATTGATCAATTAATTCCTTAATAGCTTTTCTACCTGCACCTGATACAGATTGATACGTCACAGCATTGATACGTTTTATCCCCACTGCATCATAAATAGGTTTTAATACCATTAACATCTGAATCGTCGAACAATTAGGATTAGCAACAATATATTGTTTTTTAAAATTTTCTAATGCCTGCGGATTAACTTCGGGAATTACTAGCGGAACGGCGTCATCATAACGAAATTGAGAAGTGTTATCGATAACAATACAACCTTGTTTTGTTGCTTCAGGTGCATATGTTGCCGAAATCAAAGCGCCCGCAGTAAATAAAGCGATATTTGCTTTTTTAAAATTAAAGTCAGCTAAATCTTCAACGAATAGTTCCTTTTTATTAAACATGAATGGTTCGCCAACTGAACGCTTACTGGCTAAAAGATATAACTGATTAACAGGAAATTGTCGCTCTTCTAAAATCTTCAACATCTCTTGGCCCACTAATCCAGTTGCGCCTACAATTGCTAATTTAAATTTCTTTATCATCAACTAACTGCTCTCGAGTTAATAAAAAAACTTCCGCATCCCCGTGTTCAAATTCTAACCAAACAAAAGGAAGGTGAGGAAAACGGTGAATTAAAGCAGGTTTACTATTGCCAACTTCGACAATTAATAATCCTCCTTTTTTTAAATGATGTTTAGCTTGATCTAATAGCTGAACTATAAGATCCAATCCATCTTTCCCAGCTGCCAATGCAACCGCCGGTTCATGCTTGTACTCGGGAGGTAATTGTGCAAAACCCTCAGCATCTACATAAGGCGGATTACTAATAATAATATCGTAAATTTTTTCTCTTATATTTTCAAAGCCATTCGATTCAATTAATTTTACTCGTTTGGATAACTTATGCTTCCTTATATTAATTGATGCAACGTCTAAGGCCTTCTTCGAACAATCGATAGCATCCACTTTTACATAGGGAAACGCATAAGCACAAGCAATAGCTATGCAAGCACTCCCTGTCCCTAAATCCAAAATAGAATTTACGCAATTTGATGAAATCCAAGGGCTAAACCGTTGTTCGATCAATTCAGCCATGGGCGAACGCGGAATTAATACTCGTGGATCGACATAGAATGATAAACCAGCAAACCAAGCTTGATTAACTAAATAGGCAGTTGGAATTCGCTCATGAATACGTTGTTTAATTTTTTGAAAAATCTGAATGCATTTGTCTTGGGTTAATTTAACTTCTAAGCATTGTGAATTTAGAACAGGTCCCAACTTTAAAATTGCTAATACCAAATAAATAATTTCATCCCAAGCATTATCCGTACCATGCCCATAATACAGTTCAGCTTCTTGAAATTGTATAAAACCCCAGCGTAATATATCACCTAAGTTTTGAAGCGCCATGAATTCTTTAAATTGCGTGTCTTTAATTTTAGAGAAAGAAGATTTATCCACTAACTACCCACAGCCGTTAACAATTTATCAAGGCGACGCGAAATGAATCAACCATAGTTATATAACATATTTAAAAGTGAGCTGAGCAAACATCATTAACGCCAAAAATTTAAACGCGAAGTATATACCCATTGCACTTAAAATTGCGAATTCGCAATTTTAAGTGCTTTCTTTGAACGACGGTACATAAGCTTTCTAAAACAACAGAAACTGGCTTCATCTAAAAAAAGTAAGTAAGTATAAATTAACTAGGGCATGTCGTCATTTAGCGAAGATGAATCAGACTGAACTTATGCGAAAAGTCGTCCTTTGGTGTATCACTTTGTTACCAACTTTTCTATGGTCACATACACTTGAGTAAACTCCGTTCCTCGAAAAGTCGGCGCCGCGTACTACAGCCAAAATTAAATTTTTGACGTAAGTTCAGTCAGAAAGTGTAATTTTTGGACTATCGTACGTTAGGAGCATACATGCAGTATCTGAGTAAAACAAAACGCAGAAAATGCTGCGCTTTTTAACCATCATCTTGCCAAATGACTATATACCCTACTAAAAACTTGAACTAAGTAAGTTTAGTGAGATAAGATTCTTTGCATGTCTATCAAAAATTAATTAAAAAGGACTCAATGATGAAAAAAGATCGTTCCAAAGTGCCTGTTATCAATCTCGATCTAGATGAAGAATTCACAAAAAACTCATATAAATTACTGCGTGAATTATTAAAAATCTTTGTCAAAGAAAAACCAAGCATACAATTTGAAATTAACGAAGCTTTTCATTCACACCAAAAACAAAAATTAGATGACAAACTTCATAAATTATATGGATCTTGTGTATATTGCGGACTTAATAGATTAAAAGAAAGCATCATAGATCTTAAAGAATCAATAAATTCTGATAACTACTCTGAAAAATTGCTTAAAACATTTAACGAAGAAATAGAGTATGTGGTTGAAGAAGCCAAAAAAATATAGGTATTGATTATCAAAAAACTAGATAATACTCACGCATCATACAATGTTATAAAACAAATCGCTGCTATATAAGGCGTAGTAAAAACCTAGTCCTATTCTGAACGCTCAGTCAGTTCAACTATCGCCATTGGAGCACTATCACCAGCACGAAAACCACATTTTAAAATACGTAAATAGCCACCGGGACGCTGTTTAAAACGAGGTGCAACTGTATTAAATAGTGTCAAAACAGCTTCTTTATCACGTAAACGAGCGAAAGCCATACGACGGTTAGCAACACCGTCCACTTTTGCTAAAGTAATTAATGGCTCAGCTACTCGCCTAAGCTCCTTCGCTTTAGCTAAGGTCGTAGAAATAACCTCATGTTTTAATAAAGAGGAAGTCATATTACGAAACATCGCTTTTCTATGGCTCGATGTACGACCTAATCTTCGACCTGAATTAAGATGACGCATATAACACTATACCCTTTTAATCATTATTAATATCTTTATTTTTTTCAAGCGGTTCTACATTTTCTTCCACTGATTTTTTTAGAGAAGATAACTGCAGTGCTGGAACATGCATACCTAACGATAAACCACGTTTCAGTAAAGCCGTAATTATTTCCCATAAAGAAACTTTACCTAAATTAGGTGTCGATAGAAGTTCTTGCTCTGTTTTCTGGACTAAATCACCAATACGATATATGTGCTCAGCTTTTAAGCAATTAGCGGCTCGTACGGTAAGTTCTAGCTCATCTACAGGAAGTAATAAAATAGGGTTGATATCTGCATTTTGCTCAGGAACCTCTGTTTCTGTCTCATGACGCAACTCAACAAAAGTATGCAATTGATCTTGAAAGATAGTTGCAGCCCGGCGTATTGCTGCTTCAGGCTCAATCGTACCATTGGTTTCTAAATCTATAACTAATTTATCTAAATCGGTATGTTGTTCAACCCGCGCATTTTCAACGGAATAAGTAACTCGAATAATAGGATTAAATTGAGCATCTAATTGCAAAGCACCTACTTCGCTATGATCCGTATCCCGTAGTGATGACAGTTGATAACCGCGTCCTTTAGCAACTTTTAAAGTCATTTTAAATTCTTTAGGTTTTGTTAAATGAGCTATCACATAATTCGGATTTTTAACTTCAACATCAGGTGGTAACTTAATATCTCCAGCACAAACAGGACCTACTGTACTTTTTACTAGCTCCAATATAACTTCTTCTTTTTCATGGAGTACAAAAGCAACACCTTTTAAATTAAGCAAGATATCCATAATATCTTCTTGTACGCCTTCTAAACTACTATATTCATGTAAAACGCCTTCAATTTTTACTTCAGTTACGGCGCAACCTGGAATAGAAGATAATAAAATACGACGTAAAGCATTACCCAAAGTATGGCCAAATCCTGCTTCAAAAGGCTGTAGACTGACTACGGCTCTATTTTGATTGAGACTCTGAACTTCAATAGTCTGTGGCGTTAAAAATTTCTTAACATTCGTCAACATAAGTTACCTACTTACTTGGAGTAATACTCAACAACAAGATTTTCATTAAATTCTAAGGGTAATTCACTGCGTTCAGGAATTAATTTAACAATAGCTTGTAATTTACTAGAATCAAAATCTATCCAACTCGATTGAGGCTTTTGTTTTGCAAGTTCCAGCGCTGCTTGAATACGTGCTTGTGTTTTGCTTTTTTCCTTTATTTCTATAACATCTCCCGCTTTAACTTGATAAGAAGGAATGTTAACTATCTTTCCATTAACTTTTACTGCACGGTGAGAAACTAATTGTCTTGCTTCAGCCCGAGTAGCAGAAAACCCTATACGAAAAACAACATTATCTAAACGGCATTCAAGTAATTTTAATAAATTTTCACCTGTAATTCCTTTTCGCTTAGAAGCCTTTGTATAATAAAGTCGAAATTGTTTTTCTAATACGCCATAAGTATGTCGAATTAATTGTTTTTGACGCAACATAACGCCATAATCAGACAATCTTCCACGTTTTGTACCGTGCATACCCGGAGGCGTAGCTAACTTACATTTACTATCTAGCGCACGAATGCCACTTTTTAATTGTAAATCACTTCCTAATCGGCGTGCTAATTTACAAGTAGGTCCTCGGTATCTTGCCATTAATTTTATTACTCCCGTTAAATAATTTTTTAAACTCGACGACGTTTTCGTGGTCGACAGCCATTATGTGGAATAGATGTAATATTAATAATTTGTGTCACTTCAATATCTTTATTTTTTAAAGCCATAATGGCCTGTTCTGAGCCTTGTCCGGGACCCTTTATTCTGACTTCAATCCGCCCTAAATTATGCTTGTATTTGCTTCTATATTTATCGCAAGCTTTTTCAATGGCCTTTTCAAAAGCAACACGTGCAGCAAATGCAGTTCCTTTTTTAGTACCTTTAAATTCACAAGCACCAGAAGATGAAATTGCTAAGGTATCACCACCTTTACGAATACAAATAATGGTATTATTAAAAGATGTAGTCAAATAAACAATTGCCTCTGGGATAACTTCTTTCCGCTTACGGATAGACCCTGCTAGGACTTTGTCCGCCATCGTTGGCTGAGGCGTATGTAGATTATAATCTGTCATATTACTTAAATAACCACCTTATATTATGTTATACGCTAGCATGGATTAATCCTTACGAATCATTTTGCGAGGACCCTTACGTGTACGTGCATTAGTTCGGGTACGCTGACCACGAACAGGTAATCCACGACGGTGCCTTATCCCCCTATAGCAACCTAAATCCATCAAACGTTTGATACTAAGCTGAACCTCTCGTCGTAAATCACCTTCAACTTTAAATTTAAGTAAGGCTTGACGTATGGCATCTAATTGAGCATCCACAAGATCTTTGACCTTGGTTTGTGGAGGAATAGCCAACTCATTACATATTTTTTCTGCACGCGAACGACCTATGCCATAGATTGCAGTTAAGCCTATAACGACATGTTTATTTATTGGTATATTTACACCGGCTATTCTAGCCATTTTTAACTCCAAACCCTTAAATTTAAGATACTTTAAAAGGCGCAGTAGGGTATCTTACTCGCACCAAAAAATCAATAATAGAACATCTCTATTGCTCAAAAAAATTGCTTAAATTTCACTGAGGCAATCCTAATACTTTAAAGCTATAACTTAAAAATACCTCTCATTAAACTTTAAAGGTAATGAACTGGTAGTGTCCAGTCCCTATGCAATAAAACTTAGCCTTGACGCTGCTTATGGCGAGCTTCTGCAGAGCAAATTACACGCAGTGCTTTTCTACGCTTAACAATTTTACAATTACGGCAAATTTTTTTAACTGATGCTCTAACTTTCATAACAACCTCTTTAAGCGAATTTCACGCTGTTAGTATTTTATAAATCATAATGCTAAGACATGCCCTCATTAGCATGCCTCCTAGTCGTCTGAATTTAAAAAAATAAACTTTCAATAAAGTCCACCTGGCCCGGGTAAGCCTTTTAAATTGGCCTTTTTCAACAATGATTCATACTGCTGTGACATCAGTAAAGATTGAACTTGGACCATAAAATCCATAATAACCACTACGATAATTAATAAAGATGTCCCACCAAAATAAAAAGGGACATGCCAAGCAAATATCATAAATTCTGGCAATAATGCAACCAATGCAAGATAAATACAGCCTATCAACGTAAGTCTGGTCATCGTTGCATCAATATAACGAGCACTTTGTTCTCCAGGTCTAATACCTGGAATAAAAGCACCCGATTTCTTCAAATTATCAGCAGTTTCCCGTGGATTAAAAACGAGCGCAGTATAGAAAAAAGAGAAGAATACTATAGCTGCAGTAAATAGCAAGATATAAAATGGTTGTCCTGGTGACAGCCAAAAGCTGACATTGGAAAGCCAACTCATTCCTTTAACATTAGAAAACCATTGGGCAAAAGTTCCTGGCAACATCATAATGCTAGAAGCAAATATAGGCGGGATAACACCTGCCATATTGATCTTTAAAGGCAGATGACTGGTCTGAGCACTAAATATCTTACGTCCTTGTTGCCGTTGAGGATAATTAACCGTAATTCTGCGCTGCCCTCGCTCCATAAAGACCACAAAAGCCGTTACTACAATAATAACCGCTAAAATACAAAGTAATGTTAAAAACTGAATTTGCCCTTGTCTAAGCTGTTCTAAAGACTTCGCAATAGCCACTGGAAGACCGGAAACTATCCCAGAAAATATAATCAATGATATACCGTTACCAATTCCGTGTTCGGTAATCTGCTCACCTAACCACATCAAAAACAAAGTCCCCGTCACTAAGGTTACCGTGGCAACAAAATAAAAAAAGAATCCGGGGTTTAATACAACACCATGGCTTATCAACCACTTTGCCATCCCTACAGCTTGAATTAAAGCTAATACAGTCGTTCCATAACGCGTATATTGATTGATCTTACGTCGTCCTGCTTCACCCTCTTTTTTAAGCTGTTCTAAGCTTGGAACTACAGCCGTCAGTAGTTGGACAATGATAGAAACAGAAATATAGGGCAAAAGACCAAGTGCAAAAACAGTAAACCGCGACAGCGCGCCGCCGGAAAACATATTAAATAAGCCTAATATACTGTTTTTTTGTTGACTAAATAGATCTGCAAGACGCTGCGGATCTAAGCCAGGAACAGGAATATGCGCACCTAGGCGATAAACAATAATCGCTAGCAATACAAAAAGTAAACGACGTTTTAGTTCAGTAAAGCCGCTGCTTTGTAGACTTCCTTTTCCTTGAGATACAGCGCCGCGACTCAATTTATTCATTTAGCCTTCTATACTGCCACCAGCAGCTTCAATTTGTGCACGAGCACCTTTAGTTAGTTTTATTCCTATTATCCGCACAGCTTTTTCAATTTTTCCAGTCGCAATAAATTTTACTTCTTTAATTGAAGCTTTAACTAAACGAGCAGTCTTTAATGCTTTTAAATCAATAACACTTACATCAAGTTTATTTAAAATATCTATACCTAGCACTTGGATTACAGATCGACTGTGAGGTGTAAACCCAAATTTTGGTAAACGACGCTGAATTGGAGATTGTCCACCTTCAAAACCTAACTTATGAAAACCACCCGCACGTGCATGCTGGCCTTTATGACCACGTCCACTTGTTTTTCCAAGACCAGATCCAATACCACGTCCAAGCCGTTTAGGCGATGGTTTAGAACCTGCTGCTGGCTTTAATGTATTAAGATACAATTTATTAGATTCCATAATCGTTAAACCTCCTCTACTTTTAATAAGTAGGCAACCTTTTCAACCATTCCTCGCATAGCAGGATTATCTTTCACTTCGATCATTTGGTTTAAACGCTTTAGACCTAACGCTGCAATGGTAGCTGAATGCAAAGGCTTGCGACCTGAAATACTACGCTGTAAAGTTAACCGTAATTTTTTATTTGACATGATTGTTACTCATTTATTCAACTATTTCTTTAATTGATTTTCCACGTTTATCGGCAATCATTTCAGGTGTTGTCATACTCTTTAACGCTTTTAACGTAGCATAAACTACATTCGTTGTATTAGAAGAACCTATAATTTTAGCACTGACATCGGTAATACCTAAAACTTCACAAATAGCACGAACCGGACCACCTGCAATAATGCCCGTTCCTTTATCAGCAGGTAACATACGAACCTTAGTTGCACCATGTGACGCTTCAACTTTATGATAAAGAGTGCCATTATTTAGCTCAATATATAGCATATTGCGGCGAGCCTTCTCTAAGGCCTTTTGCATTGCAACTGAGACTTCACGCGCAGGACATTTGCTAAACCCAATTCTTCCTTTACCATCACCCACTACTACGCCCGCAGCAAAACTAAATATTCGACCGCCTTTGACTACTTTTGCGTGACGATTAACAGCGATAAGCTTTTCTTGCAAACCATCACTTTTCGTTGATTGATCAAAACTCATTTATAAATAACCTACTTTAGTTAAAAGAACAACCCAGCCACGCGTGCTGCTTCTGCCAATGCCTTAATACAACCATGATATTTAAATCCAGATCGATCAAAAGCAACATTCTTAATACCCGCCGCTATCGCTCGCTTAGCAATAATATCTCCGATGATATCCGCAGACCTCATATTATTAGTTTTAGCACTACCCTCTTTAACTTCTTTATCTAAAGTTGAAGCGCTCACTAAAACCTTATCACCCTTTTCTGCAGATACTATTATCTGTGCATAAATATGTTGGGAAGAACGATTAACACAAAGCCGTGGAACAACAAGCTTGCGAATTTTAGCTCGAGTTTTAGTAGCTCTACGTTTCCGTTTTGTCTTTTTGTCTAATGACATGCGCGTAAATCCTCTAACTTTATTTTTTCTTAGTTTCTTTTAATTTAATTTTTTCACCTGCATAACGAACACCTTTTCCTTTGTAACGCTCAGGTGGGCGATAGCGGCGTATTTCTGCGGCAACTTGACCAACCAATTGTTTATCGAAGCCTTGAATAACAATTTCTGTAGGGGTAGGTGTGTTAACCGTTATCCCTTCAGGAACGTTGTATACAACTGGATGAGAAAAACCTAAAGTCAAGTGAACCTTATTAGCTTGCACATTAGCACGATAACCAACTCCCACTAATTGCAAAACTTTCTTAAACCCTTCCATAACACCAATCAATGCATTAGCGACATTAGCACGCGTAGTACCAGCTAAAGCATCTGCTTCGGTGCTATCGTCCTTAGGGGTCACTTGCAAAGTCTTCTCTGCTAAACTTACTTTAACAAGTTCACTACAATTGTAATTTAACGTACCTTGTTTACCTTTAATAACAAGGAGCTGGCCATCCAACATAACGTTGGCATTACCGATATTTATTGGACTTTTTGCAACTCTTGACATACAACTTTATAACCTTTATTCAACAGTAGCGATTACTTCGCCGCCTTGACCTAAAGCACGGGCCGCCTTATCAGTCATTAAACCTTTAGAAGTCGATATGATAGCAACTCCTAAACCGCCTACTACTTTAGGCAATCGATCAACTGACTTATAAATACGAAGTCCAGGTCGACTCACTCGCTTTAATGCAGAAATAACAGGCTTATCCAAATGATATTTCAAAAATATTGTCAGTAAAGACTTTGCGCCCTGAGTTTCACATTGAAAATCGGTAATAAAACCTTCTTCCTTTAACAACTTCGCTACAGCTAGTTTTAGTTTTGAAGAAGGCATAGTAACAAAAGGCTTTCTTACTGCCTGTGCATTTTTTATTCTGGAAAACATATCCGCAGGAGGATCTTGCATACTCATAATCTTTATACCTTTACCAGCTTGATTTAACTATTCCAGGAAGATCACCCTTCATTGCATAAAGGCGCAGCATGCTGCGTGATAATCCAAACTGTCGATATACACCACGTGCTCGGCCTGTTAGACGACAGCGATTACACAATCTCACAGGAGATGAATCACGTGGTAATAACTGCAATTTTTGACGTGCAATGGAACGCTCTTCTTCTGTCGCTTTATAACTTGAAATTATTTTCTTAAGCTCAAGACGATTTTGTGCATATTTTTTTACAATTAATTCACGCTTTTTTTGGCGCATAATTACACTTTTTTTTGCCATAAAGTTTAATTCTCTTTAAATGGAAAATCTAAAGCCGCTAATAAGGCTCGACCTTCTTTATCAGTTTTTGCAGTAGTAGTAATCGTAATATCCATTCCACGTACAGCATCGATTGTATCGTATTTAATTTCAGGAAATACGATTTGTTCTCGAATCCCTAAACTATAATTTCCCCTACCATCAAAGGCTCGAGGAGTGAATCCACGAAAATCACGAATTCTAGGTATGGCAACTTGAATTAAACGATCTAAAAATTCATACATTCGTTCTTTGCGTAATGTTACCTTACATCCAATAGGCCACCCCTCACGAATTTTAAAACCCGCATTAGATTTCTTAGCCAGTGTAACAATAGGCTTTTGGCCAGCAATTAACTTCATATCATTCAACGCAGAATCAATAACTTTCTTATTAGCTACCGCTTCTCCAACTCCCATATTTAGAGTTACTTTTGTAATTCGCGGTACTTCCATAACACTTTTATAAGAAAATTGCTCTTTTAGTTGAGGTACTATTTTTTCAAAATAATATTCTTTTAACCTTGCCATTAGCACACCTAAAATTAAATATCTACCAACTTATCATTAGACTTAAAGACTCGAACCCGTCTGCCATCCTCTAATGTTTTAATACGCACTTTATCCCCCTTTTTAGCAATAGGATTATAAAGTGCTAGATTAGTCAAATTAATGCTTGCTTCTTGAGCTACAATGCCACCAGTCACATTCTTTTGTGGGTTTGGCTTAACGTGTTTTTTAACATTATTAAGGCCTTCAACCACAGCACGATTTTTGCCAAGCAGCACCCGCAGCACTTTGCCTTGTTTACCTTTATCTTTACCACTTAAAGCAATTACTGTATCCCCTTTTTTAATTTTTTGCATACTTAATTACCAGTTAGAGTACTTCAGGCGCCAATGAAATAATTTTCATAAATTTATCAGTACGCAATTCTCTAGGAACAGGGCCAAAGACGCGTGTACCTAGTGACTGCGACTGTGCATTCAATAATACAACCGCGTTACTATCAAACCGTAGAACACTTCCATCATGACGGCGAACGCCTTTTTTAGTACGCACCACTACAGCAAGACATACCTCACCTTTTTTAACTTTGCCACGAGGTACTGCGTCTTTTACACTAACCTTAATAAGATCACCAATACCTGCATATCGCCGTTTAGAACCACCCAACACTTTAATACACATCACACGACGTGCACCACTATTATCAGCTACTTCAAGTTCTGTCTGCATCTGTATCATAATAGCGATTCCTCTGCTGCTGACTCAGCCACAGCGTGTTGATTCATTGTTTTTTCAAGTACCTTAAGTAAACACCACGCTTTACGCTTAGAATGTGGACGACTTTCTTGAATAATAACAATATCTCCTTCAAGACACCTATTTCCAGGATCATGTGCTAACAAGTTGGTACTACGTTTTAAATACTTTCCATATTTTGGATGTTTGACTCTTCGTTCAACACAAACATTAATAGTTTTATCCATTTTGTTACTAATAACACGCCCAGTAAGGGTACGTTTGACTTTGCTAGTTTGACTCATGCTTTTTGACCTATTTTTTCATTTAAAATGGTTAATAATCTTGCCAACTGTCGTCGAACTAGTTTTAGCCTATGTGATGATGCTAATTGACGTGTAGCGTGTTGAAACTTCAAATTAAATTCTTCACGACCCGTTAAAAATATTTCTTTTTTTAAGGCATCTATAGTCATTTCACGCATTTCTTTGGTTTTCATTACAATACTGTCCGCGTTATAAAATTAGTTGTTATGGGTAATTTTGCAGCAGCTAATTTTAATGCAACTTTAGCAACTTCCAGCGTAATACCTTCCATTTCAAATAAGACACGTCCAGGCTGAACAACTGCAACCCAATACTCAACACTACCTTTTCCCTTTCCTTGACGCACTTCTAAAGGTTTTTTCGTAATCGGTTTATCCGGAAATAGTCTAATCCAGACTTTTCCACCTCGCTTAATGTGTCGAGTTAAAGCACGGCGTGCCGCTTCAATTTGACGAGAAGTAATAAACCCTGCCATCGTAGCCTTTAAGCCATATTGACCAAAACTAACTTCCGTACCACGTGAAGCTACACCTCGATTACGGCCTTTAAATTGTTTGCGATATCTTGTTCGCTTAGGAAAATACATAAGCTATCCCGATTTTTTTACTCTATAAATTTTTTAATGGGTACTTTCAGCCGTTTGTTTAGAAGCAGGCTTAGTCTTCGGTAGACGGCGTCGATTATAATGCCTTTGATCTTTCTCATTAGAATAATGAGACTTAGCTTCCGTACTTTCAGGAAAACTAATCTGCGAGCGATCAAAAATCTCACCTTTATTAATCCAAACTTTAACACCTAATTTGCCATAAGTTGTTTGCGCTTCTGCTAATGCATAATCAATGTTTGCACGAAACGTATGCAAAGGCACACTTCCTTCATGATAACGTTCACTACGGGCAATTTCAGCACCACCTAAACGACCAGACACTTCAATTTTGATTCCTTTTGCTCCCAAACGTAGCGCAGTTTGTACTGGACGTTTCATTGCTCGACGAAACATAACACGGCGCTCAAGTTGTTGCGCAATACTTTCTGCAACCAGTTTTGCATCAAGCTCTGGTTTTTTTACCTCAACTACAGAAAGAGATACCGAAGTTAACATACACTTTTCAACTTTTTTCCTAAGACCTTCAATATATTCACCTTTTTTGCCAATAACTACACCAGGTCTTGCAACGTAAATGGTAATTTTGGCATTACGCGCAGTTCTTTCTATTTGAATCGATGAAACACCAGCCTGAACAAGAACTTTTTCTATCAAAGCACGTGCCTTTAAATCAGCGATAAGTAATTCAGCATATTCTTGCGGCTTTGCATACCATTTCGCTGTCGATGTCCGAGTAATATTTAAACGAATTCCAACAGGGTTTACCTTATGGCCCATAATTATTTCTTCTCCCCATTGTCAGATACTTTAACCGTTATGTGGCAAGTTGGCTTTAATATACGGTTACTACGTCCTTTTGCCCGAGCATGCATACGTTTCAAAGTAGGCCCTTGGTCAACATAGACAGTACTTACTTTCAGTAGATCCACATCCGCACCCTGATTATGTTCCGCATTAGCTACAGCCGACTCTAAAACCTTTTTTAATACTTTTGCATTCTTTTTAACACTAAAAGTTAATACCTGAAGTGCTTTTTCAACTTTTAAACCGCGTATTTGATC
>JAVHYG010000115.1:0-2262 GCA_031119195.1 Rickettsiella sp.
TTGGTAAACGAGGTATTGAAGCTTTAGGATTAAAAGAGGTGGTCTGTTGTGCGCAAGCAGTAAGTAATAAAGAAATTACGGCTATAGATATTAATTTTTTTTTCATAGGTACTTAGGGCGTGTTGACAATTGCGCGATGATGGCTAAAAAGAATTGCTTTTCTACGTTTATTACCTACATACGCTAAATATGTTCCCTTGCGATACTCAAAAACAATTCTTTTTATCTCATTCTAGCACAATTGTGAACGCGCCCTAAGTTGATTTTACACGGGAAAGATAATTACCTGTACGCGTATCAACTTTTATAAATTCACCAATTTGAATGAAGAGTGGTACCCTTACAATTGCCCCTGTTTCTAATGTAGCTGGTTTACCGCCCCCGCCGGAGGTATCTCCTCGTACGCCAGGGTCAGTATCAACGATTTTCAACGTTACGAAATTGGGAGGTGCAACAGTTAAAGGCACCCCATTGAATAAAGTCAGCGTACAGATATCTTGTTCTTTTAACCATTGTTTAGCCTCTGTTACAGCTGTTGCATCTGCTGCATACTGCTCAAATGTATCAGCTGCCATAAAATGCCAAACATTACCGTCGTTGTAAAGATATTGGACATCAATATCAAACACATTGGCTGCTTCTAAACTATCGCCTGATTTCAATGTACGTTCGATAACTCGGTTATTTTTAAGATTACGAAATTTAATTCGGTTAAATGCCTGACCTTTCCCCGGTTTTACATAATCATTTTCTAAAATGCTATGGGGTTCTTTGTCCAGCATGACTTTCATGCCATTTCTTAATTCGTTAGTGCTGTAGTAGGCCATTTGCTTACTGTACCTTTTATCTAAGATTGATTGTGGAAATCAAGGTTGAAAAGATGTTTGCGATAATATCGGAGTTCAGCAATAGAATCTTTAACGTCTTGTAATGCTAAATGTGTTGACTTTTTCTTAAAACCTTTAGCAATTTCTGGATTCCAACGATAAGCTAATTCCTTTAGTGTACTAACATCTAGGTTTCGATAATGAAAATATTTTTCTAAATTAGGCATGCAACGTGCTAAAAAACGGCGATCTTGGCAAATACTGTTACCACACATCGGTGATGTGTTAGAATCAACATGTTTTTTGATGAAATCTAATGTTCTTTGTTCGGCAGATTCTTCTGTAATTTCACTTGCTCTAACCCGTTCAAGTAATTTTGAGCCGTTGTGTTGTCGTGTATTCCATTCATCCATATTAGCCAAAATAGCTTCGGATTGTGTAATAGCGAAGACAGGACCTTCCTCTATAATTTCTAATTCAGAATCAGTAATAATCGTTGCAATTTCAATGATTTTATCTTGTGTTGTATCAAGGCCCGTCATTTCCAGGTCAATCCAAATTAAATTACTGAAGTTAGGTGTCATGTAAAGGCCTATAATAATTTTTAAATATATGATAAGTGGCTATTATATACCCATTGCACTTGAAAATGCGAAATTGCATTACAAGGGTTTTTATTGTCAAACTGCAACGCTATATCGGGAAAAGCTATGTTATTACCATTAATGTTTTGTTTGTTAGCCTATCTTATAGGTTCTTTATCGAGTGCTATTATTGTTTGCAAATGTATGGGGTTGCCTGACCCTCGATCGCAAGGTTCGGGTAATCCCGGTGCCAGTAATGTGCTTAGAGTGGGGGGGAGGAAGCTTGCAAGTATTGTTTTATTATTTGATATATTCAAAGGGTGGCTTCCTGTAATGATCGCTAAATATTTGGGAATGCCATTATTTATTTTAGGTTGGGTAGCCTTTTTTGCTTTCCTCGGACATTTATTTCCTATTTTTTTTAATTTTCGAGGCGGTAAAGGCGTAGCAACCGTATTAGGAGGATTGTTTGCTTTGGCATGGCCTCTTGGATTTTTTGCTTTGCTTATTTGGTTTGTTGTATTGTTCTTATTTCGCTATATTTCTTTAGCATCTATTACCTCTGCATTGTTAACATCACTTTATGCAATTTATCTATTGTCTATGAGTGTTTATCTTTCTATTTTACTAATGTGTATTTTACTTATTGTTCGTCACCACGCAAATATTCGGCGTTTATTAGCCGGCGTAGAACCTCAATTAAATATATCAACTATAAAAAAAGGGTAAATTAAGCGGAACATATTAAATTATGAGTGAAACGATTTTCAGCATCAATAATTTTTTATATTATTTTAATTAAAAGATAAATAAAATTTAGATCTTTTTATGTTTTAATTTTTATGTTACTT
>JAVHYG010000115.1:2272-4888 GCA_031119195.1 Rickettsiella sp.
AATTAGAACTAACATGTATTTACGCAAAGGAAGTGCTAATGATCAAACAAAAAAAGGATTTACTTCAAGTGCCCTCTCCAGCTACTGATCTACAAAATTTATTGGTTAATTACCTTAAATCAGTTTCCTTAGATGATCCTGAGCGATATAGAGATGCCAGAAAAAGACTTGAAATTTCGCGTCAAATAAGCCAAGCCATTAAAAAAAATGCGTCTACTCAGAAAGAAAGACAAAATGAGGAAGTCAGTATGGAAGCAAAATCTTCCAAAGAAAATTTAGCTGGTATTCGATCTCAAACTTTACCATCATCTTCAGTTGCTAATAACCCAACCGACAAAGATAACTTAAAACTATTTTTAGAAGAAATGGCGGATAATAGAAAAAAAAATGAACTTATTTATGGCTATAAAGTTGGTATTACTTCTCAAGAAACTGATGGTAAAGAATGGGGTATAGAAGCATCTGAAACAGCAGGTTATTATAAAAGAAATCTTGGTTCTACAATAACGAGAGGTGAACAAGGATGGTCTGAATTTGGTATTAGCTATGACAATAAGTTTTTTTTAAAATATTCGACGGTGGATAGTGCGGAGAATCATCAGTTTGATTTCAATCATCAAACTATGGGATGTGGAACTTTTTTAAAGGCGGCGGGAAAAATAAAAATAGAAAATGAGCAGTTAGTTATTTCACCTTATAGCCAGTATTTGGAGCTTGGTCCTCGCTATGTAGCGATCATTTTATTTGTTCTTCGTGAAAAAGGGTTTGCTTTTTCAGATGAAAATTGTTGTATTGCAAATGAGGAGCGGGATTCCATTTCTGATAATAGACTTAGTAACCCTAAACCCCCATTGAATTTGGCTTCATACTATTTAGATGAAAAGCATTTTCCTTTAGCTAAATCCATAGCTGAAGATAAGAATTTATCTATTGAATCGAGACTATCCGAACTTTTTTTAAGTATTGACGATGAAGTTTTAAGTGCCCGAAGTCAAGTACTGATAAATACGTTGGATAATAAAAAAACAGAATTAAAAACAGATATTCTTAATTTTTTATTGATAATTATAAATACTGTTTTGAATAATGAAAACTCTCAGAAAAAGCAGATGAAAATATCGAAAGGAACTTCAGCAAGGTACTTTCTTGCTTCTGAAGAAATTGCCTATGAATGCTATAGCAAAATTATGGGTAGCATCCAATTTTTTCAGACTGGACATCACATTGATCTTAGTTTTATAAAAAATGAACTTTCTTCCTGGTTTTATTATATGTTCGCACTTAGTTTTCAAGCTGAAAGTAAACAGCTTGCGGATGAAAAAAAAGAGATAGTGGAAGAATTGCGAGAAATAGAAAAAAGCTTGTTAAAAATTAAAGAAGAACCGACACTCCTCCCACAGCGGTTTATTGGTAGTGATGCACCAGTTTCTTTTTTACAGTTTTATAAAGAAAATCCAATTAAAACTTGTATCGCATTATTATGCGATTATACAAAAGGAAGTTTTTTTGGGAGATTTTTTAGTGGTGCTTGGAATCGTCATCATGTAGGTCCAGTTCAGCAATTTTTAATAAAATATAAATCTAATTATTTTCCCGATAATCTTTCTATACAAGATATTTACCGAGAGTTATTTAAAGCGCAAGGTACTTTGGCTGAATATTCTGGTAAACATGGTACTCTTTTTGCCCGCCTTAAGTTTTGTGCAAAACTTGCTAATGAAATACAAACTGAAAATCTAAATCCAGGTTTAGCTGCTACTTCTGTGGTAGAAATAAGTGAAATGAATAGAGGCCGTGCGCAGACTGTTATTATTGGAGAAACTTCTACGATTTCTATTTCAAAAAATCCTACATCCAATCCCGATGCACTGATTGCAGCTGCGGCAAGTATGCCAGCGGCTATTGATACGCCACTTGCTATTCATACCCCTGAAAGTTCTAAGGCTCAGAGAAAAAGTGTTGTTTTTTCTCCTCCTAATAAGGATGAACTTTCTATAAAAGATTCTAATAATTCTGACGTATATTTTCCTTCTTTTGACATGGGGAATTAGTTAGTTTATCCAAAGAGCAACGCGTAATTGTTTTTATAATAAGGTCGTCAGTTTGGCCTAAATTTAAACGTCGATACCCTAAGTATGCAATCATTGCACCATTGTCCGTACAAAAGTTTTGGCGTGGATAGTAAAGAGCTACATTATTTTTTTTTGTCATAATGCCTAATTGTTCTCGTAGCGATTTATTAGCAGCAACACCGCCTGCAACAACTAAGCGTTTTAGTCCTGTTTGTATAAGTGCACGCTTTGCTTTCTGCGTTAGGGTATCTATGACAGCAGCTTGAAATTCATAAGCAATATTCGCTTTTGTTTGTTCATCCATAGTGTTTGAATGTACTATGCCATTTACATATGTTTTTAAACCGCTAAAACTGAAATCAAGTCCAGATCTATTTAGCATGGGTCGAGGAAAACGAAATTGCTTAGGGTTTCCTTTTTCGGCTAATTGAGCGATGGCTGGACCGCCAGGATAGCTTAGGTCCAGCAATTTAGCTGTTTTATCAAAAGCTTCTCCAGCTGCATCATCCACACTTTCTCCCAAAATCTTGTATTGCCCTAGATC
>JAVHYG010000116.1 GCA_031119195.1 Rickettsiella sp.
GGGTAATGCTACAGATGCACTCACTATGGCGTTGATGGTATTGGGTATAAAAAGCGGTGATGAAGTTATTACATCCCCATTTAGTTTTGCAGCAACCACAGAAGCCATTTGTTTGTTGAATGCTGTACCCGTATTTGTTGATATTGATCCCAATACTTACCTTATTGACGCCAATAAAATTTCAGCGGCAATAACAAGAAAAACAAAAGCTATTTTGCCTGTTAGTTTATTTGGTCAATGTGCTGATTTTGATAAAATAAATGAATTGGCAAATGAGAAAAAAATTCCGGTTATTGAAGATGCTGCGCAGAGTTTTGGCGCTACTTATAAAGGACGACGTTCTTGTAGTTTATCTACTCTAGCTTGCACAAGCTTTTTTCCATCAAAGCCTTTAGGTTGTTATGGTGATGGAGGCGCTTGTTTTACTAATGACGATATCATTGCGGCTAGATTAAAAAAGATTCGGGTTCATGGCCAAGCGATGCGTTATCAGCATGATTTATTAGGATTTAATAGTCGTTTAGATACACTGCAAGCTGCTATTTTATTAGAAAAGTTAGCCATTTTTCCCGAAGAAATAGCTTGGAGAAATAGTATAGCGCGCCATTATGCGAAAAAATTGGGCAGTGAAATAAAAGTACCGTTTATTCATGCAAATAACACGTCTGTTTATGCGCAATATACGATTGAAACATCACAACGCGAAGAATTAAAAGCTTATCTACACATGCAGGGGATTCCTACTGCCGTACATTATCCAATGCCATTGTATAGACAACCTGCGTTTCAACCTTATTGTCACATATCAGATAATTTACCACACACAGAATATGCCACTAAACATGTATTGAGTTTACCGATGCATGCATACTTAGAAAAAGAGGAAGTAGATTTTATTACTAATACTATGAAGGAATACTATGTAGCTGAATTGTTATAGATTAAGTTTGAGTCTTTTAATACTTATTAATTACTATAACGATATACAGAATTTTTATATTTCCTGATTACTAAGCGCTTTGAGTTTGCAATAGCAATAAGCTCTATATTTAGGTAGTTTTAAAGGATGAAAAGATGAAAATTTTTATTACTGGCGGTGCAGGATTTATAGGTTCACATTTGACTGATTATCTATTAACACGTGGCGATGAAGTAATGGTTATCGATAACTATGCAACCGGTCGTCGCGATAATCTTAAAAAACATGTTTGTTTACAAATTATTGAAGGAAGTATTGCCAATAACGCATTGATACAAGCGCTTATTACAGATTTTAAACCAGAACTTATTATACATGCAGCGGCTTCGTATAAAGATCCAAGTAATTGGCAAGAAGACACGAAAACCAATGTATTAGGAACCGTTAATGTTATTCAAGCAGCTAAAAAAAATCATTGTCCACGTATCATCTATTTCCAAACAGCTTTATGTTATGGATTAAAACCCAAACAACAACCTATTACTTTAGACCATCCGCTTGATCCCGCGAATAGTAGCTACGCGATTACTAAAACGAGTGCAGAACAGTTTATCCAATTGTCAGGTTTAAATACAATTTCATTCCGTTTAGCCAATGCTTATGGCCCACGCAATATCAGTGGGCCTTTACCTAGCTTTTATCAACGCCTTACCGAAAAAAAGTCTTGTTTTGTTATGGATACTAGACGTGATTTTATTTATATTGATGATCTTGTTGACTGTGTTATAAAGGCCATTAATAGTGATTTGCAGGGGATTTATCACATTGCTTCAGGGGGTGATTACTCAATCAAAGAGTTATTTGATGCGACTTTAAATGCGATGTCTATTCAACTTAAGCAGCCAATAGAAATACGACCTCGCAATCCAGATGATGCATTTACTATTTTACTTGATCCCAATGAGACGCAAAATGATTTAAATTGGAAAAGTACTACCCCTTTACAGGAAGGAATTAAACATACCATTCATTATTATCAAAAATATGGCATAAAAGAAACGTATACACATCTACAAGGAGTGGAAAACTAAATGCCATTGCTACAAGCAGAAATTGATAGCAAAAATGCTCAATTTTGGAATGAGCTTTGTGGTTCCTTAGCTGCCAAAAAATTAAAAATAAGCGATTTTTCAAAAGAATCTATCAAAAAATTTGATGATTGGTTCTTTTCGTTTTATCCGTATTTAAAAAAAAATTATTTAACTTTAGATAAATTTCGCAATAAAAAAGTGTTAGAAATTGGTTTAGGCTATGGTTCTGTTTCACAGTTTCTTGCTGAAAATGCAGCATATTTTTCAGGTATTGATATAGCAGAAGGTCCTGTTAATTTTCTTAATCACCGCTTAACATTAATAGAAAAACTTCCTTGTGCGCGTATCATGTCGGTGCATAAACTAAATTTTCAAGATAATTATTTTGATTTTATTGTATCCATCGGTTGTTTTCATCATACAGGTAATATAAAAAAATGTATTGAAGAGGTATATCGTGTACTTAAACCAGGTGGGCACTTAGTTTTTATGTGTTATAACCGATATTCCTTGCGTGAGTTTCTACATCGCCCATTAAAAACGTTTATTTCTCTTTTTAAAGTAGCTCGTATTTTTAATCAAGCTGAAAGATGGCATTATGATCGTAATCTAGTTGGAGAATCCGCACCATTTACCGAACTAGTCTCAAAAAGGCAATTAGTCAGTTTGTGCCAAACTTTTTCTTTATGTAACATTAGGGTTGAAAATTTTGATGAACCCCTGAGAAAATATTTTTTAAATAATATAGGAAAGAAGTTAGGTACTGATCTCTATATTCAGTGTATAAAATAGGAAATAAAGTGTCGTTTTCCTTTCAAAATAAAAAAATTCTTGTGGTTGGTGGGGCTGGTTTCATTGGTTGCAGCCTTTGCAAAAAGTTGTTACGTATGGATATAAAGCAACTTATTGTTGTAGACAATTTGCTTTCTTCAGAACTTTCACAATTACCAAAACATACTCGTTTACGTTTTATTTTTGGCTCTATTTGTAATGATTCCGTGTTAAATCTTATTCCTCATGATGTTGCTTATGTATTTCATTTAGCAACTTATCATGGAAATCAAAACTCGATAGAAGACCCTTTGGCGGATCATGAAAATAATACGTTAACTTCTTTGAAGTTATTTAATTATATAAAGAATTTTAAAAATTTAGAAAAAGTTGTGTATGCTTCTGCAGGTTGTTCAATCGCAAAAAAAACGTTTGATCATGCTCAGGCAACGATGGAAAAGGAAGAAGTTTCGCTTTACTTAGATAGTCCTTACCAAATGTCAAAAATATTTGGAGAATTTTATGGAAATTATTTTTATTCACTTTATAAACTTCCTTTTGTAAAAGCACGATTTCAGAATGTTTATGGTCCCGGTGAAATCTTAGGTGCTGGTCAATGGCGTGGTACTCAACATACGATTTGGCGTAATGTTATACCGAATTTTATATTTAAGGCACTTAATAAGGATACACTCACTTTGGAAAACGAAGGCTTAGCGACGAGGGATTTTATTTATATCGATGATATTGTTGATGGTTTAATACTCTGTGCAAGTGTAGGAAAACCGGGGGAAAGTTATAATTTAGCATCAGGTAAAGAAACAGAGATAAGAAAGCTTGCAATAATAATCAATCAACTTGCTGAAAATTCAACACCATTAGCTTTTTGTGGTGTTAGAAATTGGGATCGTTCAGGAAAACGTTATGGTTGTACAAAAAAAGCAGAAAAAAAAATGAATTTTAAAGCAAAGATGGAGATAATACCGGGTCTTGAACAGACATTACATTGGACGCGCAATAATATTGATTTAATAAAGCAGTGTATAAATAAACATGCCTACTATATGGATTGATTTATTATATGTGTGGTATAGCAGGTATTCTTGATTTAAAAGAAAAAGCAAGTTTAAAAACAAGTATAGAGTCTATGAAAGCCGCTATTAGACATCGTGGGCCTGATGAGCATGGTACGTTTCTAGATGAAGTATTGGGGGTGTCATTAGGTCATCAGCGTTTGAGTATTCTCGATGTGGAAGGAGGAAAGCAACCTTTTGTTAGCAACGATGGTCAAATTGTTTTAATCTTTAATGGGGAAATTTATAATTATTTAAGTTTACGCAATAAATTTATTAAAGAAAATTTTCCAATTATTAGCCATTCTGACACAGAAGTCATCGTGTATGCTTACAAAAAATGGGGGATAGATTGTCTTAACTACTTACGTGGTATGTTTGCGTTTGCTTTGTGGGATAAAACAAAAAGGAGATTATTCTGTGCGCGGGATAGATTAGGAATTAAACCATTCTACTTTTTTTTTAACCAAGAAAAATTTATCTTTGCTTCAGAAATAAAATCTATTTTAGCTTCAAATCGAATAAATGCTGAGCTTAACACGCTAGGACTGGAAGATTATCTGACATTTCAGTTTTGCCTAGAGGATCAAACATTATTTAAATATATAAAAAAATTAGAGCCTGGATATTTTTTAACGATTAACTTGAAAGAAGATAAATTAATTAAATTAAGCAAGCAGTATTGGGAAGTTAATTACGCAGCATGCGAAGTAGTATCTGAATCGTATTATACAGATAGACTAAGTGAACTATTAAAGGAATCTATTAATTTGCATTTACAAGCCGATGTACCTTTAGGTGCACATTTGTCAGGCGGATTAGATTCAAGCTCCATCGTTTGTTTATTAAAACAACAGCTAACACAACAAAGTAATTTTAAAACATTTACCGGTAAGTTTTCTGCGGGTGTAGATTACGACGAGAGCAGATATGCCAGTGAAGTGGCCTATTTTGTAAAATCACATCATCATGAAATTACCCTATCAGATAT
>JAVHYG010000117.1 GCA_031119195.1 Rickettsiella sp.
CTAGTAGCTCTAATAAGGTTTAGATTATTTTTAGCCGATTGATGGGAAGTTATCAGTTTATTTAATAATTCTGTAGCTTGTGCATGAGTAAAATCATGTTGGATTAATTCATTAAATAAATAAGGAGATATTGTACTCAGTATCGTTGCTTCACTGATAGCTTGTCCAGAAGATGCCAAAGTTTTAAATTGTTTGAGTAAAGTTTTTCGTGTTTCTGTTAAGGCATTTGACAAAAAACTTTCCTGATAAACTCGATAGTTTTCATTAGAATTTATAGCATAATAAGAAAGTAATCTACCTAAATTTATCTGTTGTTCTTCAGATAACTGCGAAAAAATATCACTTACTTTTTCGAGTGGAAAGCTTACACGCTCCGATTGATGTTTAAGGACGTGGTTTAATAGCTCTATATCGGGTTTAGGATTAGAATCGACCAATAAGAAACTGAGATGTTCTTTTTGTAAATATTGAGTTGGCAAGCTTTTTTCAGAAACATCTAATGAAGCAATCCATTGAAAATGAGCTGACAAGTTTTCCTTTAGCTTAGTTAAAGTTTGTAACTTAGGTAGCGTATACCTAAAATAACGATGTGTTAGTAGAAAGTTTGGTGTTTCCGAAAGTAAAAGTTGTTGACAAATTTCAATACTCTCTCTTACTCCAACGGCATCACTAAAATGAAAAAAATTTTGATTATGCAAATCGGATGAATAAATACTAATAAAGGATATTTTTTCTCTTTGAGTTTTAACAAGGCTTAAATAGGCCTTTTTTCCATCTTCATTCGATATTTCAATAAAATCCGCCTCATCAAACCGTGTTACTTCGTTTAATAAGTTTTGAGTTTTTTCCTCAAATTCTTGCAACGAAGTAGGTATAAATGAAGCCTGATTGCGATTTTCCACCTCTAAATTGTATATAGCTTGTAGTAAATCTATGTGTTTTTCTTCTGATGTTATACCGATAAGAAAAGCTAGTAGTTTTTTTAATTTATCGTTTTTACTGATAAACGGTCGATAACGTTTTGTTTTTTCTACGCAAGGCTGAATATTTCGTTGAGTTCGAGAAGAAGTTAATAAAATTTTCTCGCAGGACTCACTTAATACAGTAGATAATTCAAGTTGTTTAAGATTATAAGCTACCTTAATTTGTGTTAGTAAATTGATATTGATATCTAAATCCTCATGAGTAGCAAGCAATGCACTAAAATCGTCATGCAAAATGTCGCTACTTTCTCCCGCATACAAAGATCGAAATTCGTCTAACATTTGTTCGCGCACAGCAGGAGCAATGAATTGCCAAATAGCACGTACACCTTCCTCTTTTAAATAGTCAAATTTTAAACAAATAAGTTCAGGATCGGCAGCTAACAAATATCGTTCGACTTCTTTATGGACAATAATTGGAAATTTCAATGCAGCAAGTTCTGGTGTAACAAATTGCAGTGTTATAAAAGGATGAATACCTAAAAGTTTTTCTAATAATTTATTAACAGCGCCCATACAGCAAATTGCCTCATCCGCTAAACCATTATCCTGTCCTTCAGCATTAATATTACCACCACGTTGTATCTCATACAGTGACTCAATAACCTGTTCTTGGGCGTCTAAAAGTGCTCCATGCCGTCTGCTGTCATCTATAACACCTTGCCACAAAAGCACTAATAGTTGTTTTAAATTAAGCTTAGATTTAGGTTCGACAAAATCAGGGTTAGAAATAATACCTTGTAGAGCACGTTTAGCGGCTTGATATTTTAAAATATCTGGATGGCTTGAGATGATTGATTCTAAGTTATCGCTTAGCGTAGAAAAATTTTGCAGGAGTTTAGTGGAGTGAATACTTTCACCATAAGTTTCTACGAATTTTATTATTGCTTCTGCAAAAACCTGCTGCAAGGAAGAAGTGTGCGTGCTTTCATTAAGATTAATGGAAGGACCTCGTCGTTGAACTAAATAATATTCATCAAGTAAAAACTGGTTAAGCTTTTCAAGTTTTTCTTCGTTGCTTAAATCTGAAATTAAAACTGAAAATGCATCATAAAAATATTCTGTGGAAAGATTTTTTAATTTACTGATTTTTTTGTAAATTTCTAAATTTTCTAATAGACTATCTAGTTTAATTAATTGATCAAAACTTTCGATGTTTAACTGGTTTGAACGATTTAACTTCTTTAAGATTCTGATAAAAAAATGCATAGCCTTGGTTTTTTCAATTTGTAAAACTCTTTCTGTATCCAAAAGGTTTGCTTTAAAAAGTTCAACTATAGCAAATGAAATCAATAATGGTTTATTACTTTTATTTGTTTCTACATACCATTGATGAGGAATAGCATTATTTCGTAGCACAACTATCGCTTGCGCAAATTCAAATACGATATCGGGATGGAATGAATTAGAAAATAATAGGTCACAAGTTACCTGGGTTAAAGTACGTTCTTTTTCTAGTAAAAATAAAGCGTTAGCTAATTTTCTTAAACGTTCATTTTTAAAAAAACTCAAGCTAATTATTTGTTGAGGTAATTGGTTAATAAAAGAATCAGAAAAAAATAATATTCGACTGAAATTTTTTAAATCTGTAGGACTTAGATGTACTAAAACATTTAAATAGGTATCATTTAAAAGATTTTTTTCCTGTAAATAATCCATATAAAGCCTGACATAAATAGCATCGTGTTTAACTAAAGTAGTAAAGTATTTTTTTAATAGCTCAGAATCACTAGCTAGTTGTTCTATTATATTCTGAAAGATAATAAGATTTTCATTATGTTTACAAGCGTTGAAATTTTTCGTGTTAAGTAACTCATGAAGTTGTAATGTAATCAGTAATTTAGTTTTGGTAAATGCTGTCGCCGTCTTATCTTGCACATCAGTATTAATAAATTCCACGTATTTTTGTTCGAGTAAATTCTCATTTTTTAATGTCTGGTAAGCTTTAACTAATTCTTTAGGATTTTTCGCTTCCTTTATAGAATCAACAAGATAAAGGTAATCGATTTTACTATCAATGAGCTCAATAAACGCAATAACAAATTCAGAATCTATGTTATAATCTGTTTGTAATAGATTTAATTTATTTAAAATTTCTTTAGAATCTGTTGATAAAATTAGTTTATCCATAAATTCTAGTAGTTCCATCTTGTCTAGTATTATCTTTTCTAGCCAAGGTAATAAGCTTGCAAGTTGTTGTATATTTGAGTCTTTAATTAAAAAGTTAAAAATTTCTTGTGTTAATACTTTTTTTTCAGAATAGAATGCTACAGAACGACGGATTGCTAAAATATCATTAGGGGGTTTTTTCTCAATAGTTTTGACAACTGATTCTTCTAACTTAATTGTGGGATATTCTTCTAAAAGTTCTTGAATAGTATCTAAGTGTTTTTTTACACTTTCAGTGGTTAAATCTTTTCCTGCTTCCATACGTTATTTTCCATAAATTATAATATAGAGTTTAATTTAACTATTAAAGTATAATATAATTTTGTTTACAAAAACAAATATTTAATGGAAATTTTGTAACTTGGAATTAATGTTACAAATTAACTTATGCAGAAGACTTTAGAAATTGAACCTTCTCAAATAGTTAGATTAGTCTTGAAAATTAATTTACAGTAAATTGCTAAAAGATTATCAAGTTTTTAACTTTCTTATAGTTCCTAGCTTACAAAATGCAAGCATGCAAGTAAAAAAGGTGTTTGTTTTGAGTCATACTTCCTAATGAACCTTTATCAAAACTAATAAATTAAGTCTCTTAGAAATTGCATAAAAAACATATTTATCTGTTATCTTATTGCTATAGTTAAAAATATGTTAAGCTAATGAAATTAATTCAACCTGAGCATGAATTATTTAACAGACTAGTATATATATGCCTGTAGAGGGTAAGATCCGGTAATGTAAAAGAAGCGGTTAAATGCTTCAAACTATCAAAGATCACTAAGTGGATGTTATGAACGCAACACAACAATTAAAACAAAAAAGACGAGAAGCAGGTCGGCATGAGCAAGCTTTAATCATTGCCAAAAATATAGCTAATCGAAGATGTATTTCCAAAAGATATTCAAAAGCCAACAGCTCTTAGCTGAAAACAAAGTAATAGATTTAGTATACAAAATTGTAAATGATGAGAAAAATCATTAAATTGCTTCGTTATATCTTTTTTTGGAATAAAAAGAAAGGAATATTTGCCAAAAAATTCAATTCTCTTAGCTGAAGATAACCACTTATTAGTATCTTACTGTTTTTGGTTTAACTGCTTACCCTTTTAAAGAAATGGCTCACGTTTGTAAAGAAGCAGGAATGGATTAGCTTTTCGAAAAACCTTTTAGTCAAAACAATCTCAAATTAATTGAAAGCCTTATAAAAGATTTTAGAGATAACAAAATAAACTAAACCAAGCTAAGTATTTGTGGCCCGACTTAATTTTATCCTGCTAAAATAGCTACGAAAATTACTTAATTTTTAATTGATTATGAAAATTTTAAGAAATGTGTAAAGGTTTCGCTTATTTTTTACCGTCCTGATAGTTTTGGCCATCCCTTAATTATTAAAAAAATTAGAAAATAAAGATTTTAACAAGTTATGATGGCTTATCATCTAATTTCATTGAAACTTTTAAGCTATCGAAATAAATCATTAATTATTCAGAAAGTAACACTTTAAAGACTTAATCAACAACTTCAATATTTTTTCTTAAAATTTATAGTTTAACACTTGAAATCAGGGATGGTGTACTTTCATTATTATTTTCTGTAATAGTATATTTTTCATTTGCTGGATTTACAAA
>JAVHYG010000118.1 GCA_031119195.1 Rickettsiella sp.
ATACTATTCAAAAGAAACCTCACAAAAATTGTCTTGTCTATTAAATAACCCTTATTTAAAATCACGTGAATTTCAAATAAATTTAGACAGCGCTCTTAATAATTACTTAGTTTACGAAGATATGAAGTGTGAACTAAGCTCCATATTGTCCGACTCTGAACTTCCTAATTTTGATTTGCTTGACTTTTTTTTGCAAAAATGGACCAAAAAACAAGTTGAAAATAATTTAAATCTAATTAAAAAACATGCAGATATTTCCTCATATGAGCCCTTTATTAAAGAACGTAATCAAGCAATACTAGCAAGCAGTTTACTATCTGAAACCATTCTTTATAAATTTACACGCAGTTATGTTTCTGAAAAAGATGACAAAGGTAAAGCATTAACTGATAAACTTGCACAAACACTTATCAAGCGTCAGAAACAAATCTTACAAGAAGCCTATAAAATTGAAAGTTTTTGCTCTTATGTAAAAAGTGTTGCAGCACAAGACGACCTATTAGCAACCATAAACTATTTGGCAGAGTTTAAAACAACAAGCAAGTCTTTTTTATTAACAAAGGAGCAAAAAAAAGAGTTACTGAAAAAATTTATCCGTGGCTACGCACCTATTTGTGAATTTGCTGATCAAATTGGAATATATATAGCTACAAAAAAAGAAATTAATACTAAAAACAGTAACAAATTGTTTACATTTTTTAGAGGAAAAGAACAAAAGAAAAAGAAAATAGAATTAGCCCAATTTTTGCATGCCGTACTTGAAGAGTATCTGGAAAACCCTGCATTTAATCAATTGAGAAACGTTTTAGAAGAATTGAATGTTGTAAAACATGCACTTTTAACTACATTAGAATTAAGGGAAAAAACGAATTTTGTTAGCGCAGTTAGTGAAATAATTAAAATCCTTACTCCCTTTGTTGACAACACATTACCAAACAATCCCTTATTATCAGTGGCAATAGACACGCAAAAAAATGCAAGCTTGCAACCATGCAAACAGCAGTTCTTTAAAAAAACTAAGGAATTTACTGAAAAACCATCAATGTTAGTTACGCAACAATTTCATTTCAAATAGCCTATCGACACACTAAAGTTAAGTCTTGCCTTAAACATCAAAATCAATAGACCTAATAAACAAAACAGCATCCACTTTTAGCTGCGCAAGGTTTGTACTCCCCGACAAATCTGCTATACTCGCCGCTCGGCTAAAAAACTAATAAATAGGTTAGCAAAAATTGATTCAGACAATTGATTTTTCGAGTTTACCTGATAGCGAAATTGCCGCTATCCTGCAAAGGGAAAAACTCGGCCTGACAATTGCCGAAGCCAAGAAAATTCAAACGTTACTTAATCGCCCTCCTACTTTGACTGAGTGTATGTTATGGTCGATACAAGGTTCAGAACACTGCTCTTACAAAAGTACTCGTATCCACCTAAAAACCCTACCTACACAAGCTCCTCAGGTCATTTTAGGTCCTAAAGAAGATGCAGGAATCGTTGCCGTCGCAAAAGATCATGCAGGCCATCGTTATGGCATCGTAATCAGTCATGAATCGCATAATCATCCTTCACAAATTCTACCTTATGAAGGCGCGGCTACGGGCATAGGAGGGAATGTTCGTGATGTCTGTTGTATGGGAGCCGAAGTCATTGCACTAGCCGACTCTTTACGTTTTGGTGACGTTTATCATCCCCATACGACACGCATAGATCAGGGCGTAGTACAAGGGATTGCAGGTTATGGTAATCCAATCGGCGTACCAAACCTCACAGGCGACGTATTTTACGATCCGGCTTATCAAGAGAATTGTCTGGTTACCGTGGTAACTTTAGGGATTGTACGTGAAGATCACATTATCCATTCTTATGCACCATCAGGTGCCGTCGATTATGAATTAATACTGGTAGGCAAGCCTACGGATAACAGCGGTTTTGGCGGCGCTAGCTTCGCCTCTTCAAACCTTTCTGAAGCAGATATTGAAAAAAATAAAGGCGCAGTGCAAGAACCTAATGCCTTTCTGGGGCGACATTTACTTAAAGCACATTATGCATTATTTAAAAAATTAGCTGACCTCCAATGTTTACATCGAGTAGGTTTTAAAGATCTCGGAGCAGGTGGAATTGCATGTGCCAGCGTTGAATTAGCGGATAGCGGTGGCTATGGTGCTGAGATTTACCTTGAAGCTGTCCCCACCAGCATAAATGACTTACCACCCCACGTTATTTTATGTGCCGAAACGCAAGAACGCTATATGTGGGTCGTCCCCTCAGCGTTAACCAAACTAATCTTGCAACACTATAACGATGAGTTTCAACTGCCCCAAGTTTCTCGTGGCTCCAAAGCCTGCGTAATAGGTAAGATACGTGCTGATAAACAGTATCGCGTTATTTATCAAGGGAATACCTTAGTCGACACTAAAGCGCACGACATAACCCAAGGGATTGTCTACGACCGCCCCCAACAAAAGCCAACGCGTGTCTTGACCGAACCTTTTTTAGCCTCATCAGAACCATTAAAAATAACTTTATTAAAATTGCTCGCTCATGAAAACATTGCGGCGCGCCAATCTATTTATGAATGTTATGATAAACAGGTTCAGGGCCGCACCATCTTAGAACGCGGCGAAGCTGCTGCTGGCGTTTTAGCCCCTTTTAATTCGCCTGATTATCCGGAAGAAATTCAGCAAACAGGCATTGCTTTAAGCGTTGCCCACAATCCTCGTTACGGCAAAATAGATGCCTATGTTACCGCTTATCATGCAGTGATAACGAGTGCACGTAAGGTAGTAGCGGTTGGAGCACATCCCACGGCAATCAGCGATTGTTTGTGTTTTGCTAATCCTGAAAAACCTGAACAAATGCATGAAATTGTTGCCGCCATCGCTGGCATTAAAGATGCTTGTCACAGCTTTAATCTCCCAGTCATCAGCGGCAATGTTTCACTCTATAATGAGTCTGGACAAGGTCCCATTCCCGCTAGTCCTATCATTAGTTGCTTGGGTGTATTGGAAAACATTGATTTTGTAATGACACCCCATTTCAAACAAGCCAATAGCATTCTACTTAGGGTGGGAGCGCCACAAGCGGAATTAGGCGGCAGCATTTATTATAGTTTGTTTGGCAAACTCGGTGCGGCCCTACCGGCATTTGATGCCACGATAGCGGCTAAAGAATCTGAGGCAATTCTGACACTCATACGACAAAAAATTTTATTAAGTGTGGATATTATTGATTTAGGCGGCATAGCCTTTACTTTGATGAATATGAGTTTTAAGCATGAAATAGGATTTACGCTCAGTGAATCTTCTTCTCTTTTCAGTGAATCGGGTGGCTTTGTACTTGAAGTAGCGAGCAAAAATATGCCACGCGTCAAAAACGTTTTGGCGCAATATGACATTTATCACCAAGCTATTGGTCACACCTTACAAAAAGCTGAATTAGTTTTTAATCACGATACCATTCTTGATCTAAAAGAAGCTAAGCAAATTTTTACCACACGTTTACGGAATTTACGCACATGATTGATTATAAAAGTGCTGGAGTAAATATTGATGCAGGGAACGAAGTGGTACGGCGTATCAAAAAACCTATAAAAAAAACCTTTGATGCCCAAGTATTAACTGACTTGGGTGGTTTTTCTGCACTGTATGATTTACAAGCACTTTATAAAGACTATACCCACCCCGTTTTAGTACAAAGCATTGATGGGCTAGGTACAAAACCCATGCTTGCCTCGATGGTAAAACGATTTGATACCTTAGGTTACGATCTTTTGAGCGCAACCGCTAATGACATTTTAGTCTGTGGTGCTAAACCGCTCACTTTGCTAGATTATATCGGCAGCAGTCATATTCATCCTGATGCAGTTGTCACCCTTATTGAAAGTATCAGCCGCGCGTGTCTTGAAACAGGCGTTTCTCTGGTAGGGGGTGAAACTGCCGAAATGCCCGGCATCTATCAGGGACATGAATACGACATCGTGGGCGTTATTACTGGGGTCGTTGACAAACAAGACATTATTACTGGATCCGACATCAAAGCGGGCGATGCTGTCTTAGGATTTGGCTCGAGTGGTTTACATACAAATGGCTATTCCTTAGCGCGTAAACTTTGCTTTGAAGTAGGTCAACTACCACTCACAACAGAACTAGGTGACATGCTGCTAGCACCCCACATCAATTATACGCTTCCGGTTTTAGCCTTATTAGAACATTATCCTATAAAAGGTATGGCACATATTACTGGTGGTGGTCTACTCGAAAATATTCCTCGCGTTTTACCTAAACAATGCAGTGTTGCCCTTGAGCGGAATAGTTGGCCCAGATTGCCTGTTTTTGACTTATTACTTGAACTCGGCAAGCTTACTTTAAAAGAAGCTTATCGCAGCTTTAATATGGGGATAGGCTACGTCCTCATTGTAGAACAAGACTATGTGCATGAAATTCACAAATTTATCCGCAACGCTTTTAGTCAGTTTAATCTTTATACGATTGGGCAGGTTGTAGTTGGAGAACAAAAAGTACAATTAGTATGAAAATTGGCGTCATACAATTTCCCGGTTCTAATTGCGAACGTGAAACCAAACTGGCTTTACTGCGTAATAATTTAACGCCTGTGGATTGTTTTTGGCACAGCACGGCTGCTTATGTAGCAAACTTAGATGGATTTGTGATTGTCGGGGGATTTTCTTATGAAGATCGGGTACGTTCCGGGCTCATCGCTGCAAAAACTCCCTTTATGCACTTACTGGCCGAAGACGCAGCCCGCGGTA